>DASUTC010000198.1 GCA_036374795.1 Herpetosiphonaceae bacterium | reverse complement strand
GGACACGTAGCAATATCATCACGACCGTGTTGATCATCTTTATTGTGCTATCGCTGCTGATCCATGCCCTGACCATCGGCGCGCTGCTGCGGGTTCGCGGCATTATCAATCATCAGCTTAACATAAGCACAGAGCAACTGGCGGAGCTTCGCCAGCAGAAAATTCGCTACACGTTTCCCGTCGATCAGACCTTCAGCATCGACACGACCGTTACGATCGACGAAACCGTGAGCGTGCCCCTGAGCATCAGCGTGCCGATCAGCCAGACGATCGTCGTGCCGATCGATACGCCCGTAGGAACGCTCGACTTCGACGTACCGCTCGATTTCTCGGTGCCCGTCAGCGACACGGTTGAGATTCCGATCAACAAGCAGATTCCTTTCAAAGCCGAAATTCCGATCAGGACTGATATTCCAGTGGATCTCGATCTGAGCGTGTCGCCGCTGAGCGACATTCTCAAGCAATTTGAAGATGCGCTGCGTGACTTGAATAATCGCCTATGACAACTCGAACTCGTACGCTGGGTCGCTCCCTCACGCTGGCGCCGATCCCGCTGCTGGTCGCTGTGTGGCTGGCACTAGCCTGCGGCTGGTGGGCCGTCCTGCGCGGCACGCGCTACATGCTCGAAGCGCTTCAGTACGGCGCGCCGCTGGACGGTCAGGAGGGCATGGCGCTCTGGGAAGCCTCGCTGCTGCGCTCCGGGCGCGGCCTGTATCTGCCGGTCGTGCCCGAAAACTTCGTCTCAGCGCCGTATCCGCCGGTTCATCCGCTGCTGCTGGCGCTCTTCGGCGAGTCGACTGTGCCGCACATCTTTTGGACAGGCCGGATGATCTCGCTGATCGCGGCGCTGCTCGTCGCGCTGGCTGGCTTTGGCGCGGTACGCCAGGTGACTGGCTCGCGGCTGGCTGGGCTGTCGGCGGCTGTCGGCGTGCTAGCGTTCGCTCCGTTGCAGATCTGGGCGCTGCGCATCAAGCCGGATATGATTGGCCTAGCCTTTACCGTCGCCGGGCTATGGCTTACCGCGCTCTGGTCCGGCTCCCAGGCGGGTGATGCCGAGGCTCCGCGCCGGGCCTGGCTGCCGCCCAGCCTGATCGCGGCGGCGCTGGCGTTTGTGCTGGCACATTTTTCAAAACAGACCATGCTGGCCGGGCCGCTCGCCGCCGGAACATACCTGCTGCTGCGCGATCGATGGATTGCCCTGCGCTGGGGGCTGCTCTATCTCCTGGTGCTGGGCCTCACCTGGGCCGCGCTCGATCTGGTCACGCATGGGCAGTATACCTACCACGTGTGGGTGCTGCATAAGCTGCAATGGTATGGCGCGCGGTTCTGGAAGCTGGCAAGTCAGCTTCGCGATACGTGGCCGCTGCTGATCCTTGGCCTGACCGGGCTGCTCGTGACGTGGCGGCGGCCCACGGTGATCAATGCGTATCTGCTGTGGGCACCGGCCTCGCTGATCGGCGCGGGCGTGGTCGGCTCGCATCACAACCATTTGCTGGAGACGGGCGTGGCGCTGGTGCTCGCCGGAGCGCAGGCGGTCGGGCTTGGGCTGACGTACGGCGGCGTGCTGCGGACTCTGGCTCCGGTGCTGCTCGGCACGCAGCTTTTGCTGTGGTCGACGCCGCTGCCGTGGTTTGTCGGCGACTTTGGCTTCAAGGAGGATTATCTCAAGTATATCGACTATCTGCGGGCGACGCCGGGAGAGGTGATGGCCGACGATGTGGGGCTGGTGTATGCGGCGCGCGGCTCGCTGCGCTACGACGATCCGGCGGCGATGGGTCCGGCGGCGACGCTTGGCCTGTGGGATCAGCGCGAGTTCGTCGAGTTGATCCGCGCCGGGCATTTCAGCACGATCATCCTGCCGATGGATGTGTACGGCGAGGATGGGCTGACCGATCCGGCGGGACGCTGGACCCGCGAGATGTTGCAGGCGGTCAAGGATACGTATGGCGTTAAGTTCCGCGATACGCTGCTGATCTACGCGCCGAAGAGCACGCTGCCGCCGGAGTAAAAAGAACAAACAAAGAACAAAGAATAGAGGGGAAGAGCAAAGAACCAGGAGACGATTCTTCTCCTCTCCTGGCTTATTTTACCGATAATCAATATTATTCCAACACCACGATATGCCAGTCGCACAGCATGACATAACTTTGCACGCGCCGCCCGATCGGGTCTGGGCATTTATCATCGCGCTGCGCTACCTGCCGCTGTGGCTGTCAGATGTCGCGGCGGTCCAGGCGATCAGCACGTCGCAGACACAGGCCGGGACGACCTTCGAGATCGTTCGAGCGGGCGGGCGGGGCATGGTGGAGCACTGGATCGTGCTGGACTGGGAGCCGCCCCGCTCGCTGCGTCTGACGGAGTATCACGCGGATCTGCACCTGCGGCTGCGCCTTGAACCGACCGCCGGGGGAACGTGCCTGGCCGCGCAGTTGGAATGGCGGCAGCCGCGCGGGCTGCTCCAACGCCTGCTGCCGCCAACAGCTCAGCGCCGCACACTTGAGCGCTCGCTGCATCGCCTGGCCGAGCTGATCGATCTCAACCGCGACATTCGCCTGCTGCACGGCATGGGCGAGGAATAGCTCATCACTTAATCTCTTTATGGAGAAATTCTTGCTAGTCCAATCCCGGCCTTTTCAGGTCTAGCTCTGGCCTTTTCAGCAGTGTTTCGCACAAAGGAGTAGCGCCCATGAGCATGCGTATTCGCCGTTCGCCGCGTCTATGGTTAATTGTCCTGCTTACGCTATGCACGCCAATCTTCTTGTCTGCTCCGGCAGCCGTTCGTGCGGCTATCACGGGGCAGAGCGCCACGAATACGAGCACGACTGTTACCTACACCTATAGCTGGACGGGTGCCGTTGCGCTTCGGGATGTGTTCATCGATACGAATCAGCAGGCGAGTAATGGCTTTGCGATCGGCGGGATTGGAGCCGAGTATCTCGTGCAGGATGCCTGGCTCTACAGGTTTACCGGCGCGACCCAGACCACGTGGTCGTGGAGCGCCGTCAAACAGGTGACTTTCTCGCCGGGTAGTCCGGCTACCTGGACGGTCAATCGCGCTGATATTCAGGAGACGAATCTGTGTGCAGAAGCATCGGATTTGATCTTCCGCACCGAGGACACGGCTGGCAATACCGTCGATATGTCTGCCCGCTACACACATCTGTTCACGAAGGATAGCAGTTGTTTGCAGCCCCTTAGACTCGGCCTCGCGTCCTATTATGAGCTAGGCAGCAATGATTGGACCGAAGTAGTCAACAGCGGCAGCGCCGAGGTCGCTTTTGCGCTGGTCAATCCAGACAGTGGCCCCGGCAGTGCCAAAAGTACGCAGTGGGAGCAACAGATCGCGCAACTGCACGCGAAAGGTATCCAGGTGTACGGCTATATCCGGTCGCGTCAGAGTGGAGCAGGCACGCGGGCGCGTCCCGCCGCCGAGTATGTGGCTGACATCGATAAGTGGTATATCTGGTACGGTCGGTACCTGACTGGCTTGTTTATCGACGAGGAATATCCATCTTGCACCAGCAACCTCGGCCCAAACGGCGAAACCAACTGGAACGAGGCACAGTATTATAAAAACATCGTGGCCTATATGAAACAGTCGCGCAACGCCTATGCGCCCACCGGCGGCGTGAAAGTGATCTTAAATCCGGGGACGACGACCCAGGAGTGCATGTTCACCGTCAATAACACGCCGAATCCGGCGCAGGATATTATCCAGGCCAACTTTGAAACATTCTATGCTCAGTATGGAGGCTGGACACCAAGCGGCTGGGAGACGAAATATCCCAAAGCGCAATTCTGGCATCTGATCCATACGGCGACGAAGGCAGAGATGGAGGCGGCGATCAATCTTGCCCGCAGCCGCCATGTGGGCTATTTCTACGCGACCGACGCCACATCAGACGCGAACTGGGTCGGCTGTACGATCAATGGGCAGCAGTACGGAACATGGAACCTGCTGCCAGGCCGATGCAGCAGCGATACAACCTACTGGCCGCGCTTGAAGGCGCTGACGGATTAGGCATGTTCGCGTGACAAGCAAGCGTGGTTCGTGAGAGGAGCACCCCGTGGTGCTCCTCGCCTCGTGCTTACTCCTCACGCAGGGCCAGCGCGGGCGGCGTGCGCGACATACGGTAGGCCGGATAGATCCCCGCCAGCAGCGCCGCGACCAGCGCCAGCACCAACGCCTGCACGAACACGCCGGGCGTGAGCGTGATCTGAAGCGTCCAGCCGAACGAGCGGCGGTTGATCACATACACCAGCACCAGCGCCACCAGCATGCCCACCGGCAGCGAGAGCAGCCCCGCCGTAAAGCCCATCAAGCCGGTCTGGCCCAGCACCATGCCCCAGAGCTGTCGCGGCGTCAGTCCGTTTGCGCGCATCACGCCTAGCTCGCGCGCGCGCTCAAGCTGAAGTGCCATCAGCGCGCTGAGCACCCCGACAAACGCGATCGTCGTCGCCAGTAGTTGCAGCACGGACGTGATCGCGAAGGTGCGGTCGAAGATCTCCAGCGTGCCCTGCCGCAGCCCGCGATTGGAGCGAATCAGCACATCCTGCTGTCCGCCGACCAGCCCGCGCAGCCGATCGACGACCTCGTCGACGTTCTGATCGGGCGCGACGTACAGCGCCAGCGACGAGATCGCCCGGTCGCTCCAATGCTGCCGAAAAACGTCGAGCGGCATCACTACGACGCCCTGATCCGATGAGTAATCGTAGAAGATGCCCGCCACGCGAAACGTCTGCGGGCCGCTGTCGGTCTGAAGCGTGATCGTGCCGCCGCTGCGCGGAACGTTGAAGCGATAGGCAAACGGCTCGGAGACGAAGACCGCGCCCTCGGTAAACGCCTGCCAGGCGGCATCGTTCGAGCCGGAGACAAGCCGGTAGGCTTCTTTGCCGCGCTCGTTCACGTCGATCGCCACGACCTGCACCAGATTCTCACCGCTGCGCACGAGCAGGTTCCGATAGCGCGCGCTGCTGACAATGCCCGGCGCGCTGCGCAGCCGCTCGATCACGGCGGGATCGAGTTCCGCATCGACGCGGTTGGCGGCCAAGCCCGGCGGCGAGACATAAATATCGGCGCGCAGGCTGGTGTCGAGCCAGGTGATCACCGTCTGGCGGAACGAGCCGACCATCACGCCGACGCCGACCGTGACCGACATCGCGACCATCAGCGCGGCAATAGCCACCGAGGTGCGGCTCAGCGCGGCGATCACATCCCGCGCTGCCATGCGGCCCAGCAATCCAAACAATCGCCCGGTGAGCGGACGGAGCAGCGTCATCAGCGCCAGCGTCACCAGCGGCGTGAGCAGCGCGCAGCCGAAGACCAGGCCAAACAGCCCGCCGAAGCTGATCCACAGCGAGCGCGACGGCAGCAGCAAAAGGCCGGTGCCCGCGATAAACATCGCCGCGCTCGCGCCTGTCACCAGCGGCAGCGCCCGGCGCAGGCGCTCCTCAAGCGACGAGCGGCGCAGCACGGTGCGCGGCGGCGTCGAGCTGGCCTCGTTGGCTGGCACCAGCGCCGTGAGCAGCGTCGCGCCAAGGCCAAGGCCAAGGCCCTTGAGCAGCGTGATCGGGCTGATGAACAGGCCGCGCACCGTCACCACGAAGTAGAGATCGTTGATTGTGCGCGTCACCAGCCGCACCAGCCCATTGCCCAGGACGATCCCCAGCAGCAGACCAAGCGCCGAGCCGATCAGTCCCAGCAGCGCCGCCTCGGTCAGGATCAGCACAAAGATCTCGCGCCGGGTCACGCCGATGCAGCGCAGGGTGCCGAGCAGACCGCGCCGCTGCACTACCGAGAAGGTCACGGTGTTGTAGATTAAAAACATGCCCACAACCAGCGCCAGCAGACTCAGCGCGGTCAGGTTCGTCTCGAACGCGCGTGCAAGCTGCTCGATCGCCTGGGTGCGCGTGGCAGGCCGCACGATCTCGACGCCCGTCGGGAGTTGCGCCGCGATCGTCGCCTGTGCCTGCTCGCCGGTCGTGCCCTCCGGCAGAATCAGATCGATCCGGCTGAGCCGCCCGACCTCGCCCAGGAGCTCCTGGGCCGTGGCGATGTCGCACAGCAGCGTGCCGTCCAGCGCGCGGCGGCTGGCCTCGTCGGGCGGCTGGAGCAGCCCCACGATGCGGATCGCGCGGCGCTGCCCGTTGACCAGCAGATCGAGCGTCTCGCCAGCCTCCACCTGCGCGCGGCGCGCGGTCTGCTCGGAGATAATGCCGGTAGCGGGCTCGCTCAACAGCGGCACGAACGTAGCGGCATCTTCGGTCTGGCCCACCGAAAACGCCCGAAAGCCGCTCTCGGCGAAGGGATCGACGCCGAGCACCTGGATCGGCCCGACCGCCTCGGACGCCGCGCTGACGTAGCCCTCGACGATCGGCGCGGCCTGCCGCACGGTGCCGCGCTGGATTAGCTCGCGGTACAGCGCCTCGTCGAGCGTGCCAGCGCCTCCAATGATCTGATGCGTGGTCCGTCCCGTCACCGTCTCGGTCGAGAGCGTAAAGGCGCGGCGCGCGCTGGTATTCGCCAGATCGATCGCCACCACAACCGCAACGCCCAGCGCCACGCCCAGGATCGACAGCCCGACTTGCCACGGGTGGCGCAGCAGGTAGCGGATGCTTGTTTTGATCAGTAAGCTGCTCATTCACAGTTCCAAGTTTCTCGTTCAACGTTCAACGTTCCGGGTTCCAGTCCCGCATCTCTGGCCCCTTCCCCGCGTTCTTTGTGCTAGGATGTGACCGGCGTCAGCGCCTCGTAGGGCTGGCTCTCGACCAGATGCGCGTCTTTGATATGAAACACGCGGTCGGCGAGTCCGATCACGTCGGGGCTGTGCGTCACCATCAGCAGGTTTTTTCCGGCCCGCCGCGTCAGCGTATCCAGCAGATCGAGGACCTGCCGCCCGGTTTCGATGTCCAGGTTGCCGGTCGGCTCGTCGGCCAGAATCAGCAGCGGATCGTGGACCAGCGCGCGGGCAATCGCGATGCGCTGCTGCTCGCCGCCGGAGAGCTTATCGGGGTACGTGTCGGCGCGATCGGCCAGACCGACCTGTGCCAGCAGATCGCGCGCGTACTGCCGACCCGCCGCGTCGGCGCGGTCGTTGAGTTCGAGCGGCAGCATAATATTTTCGATCACCGTGAGCGTCGGCAGGAGGTTGAAGAACTGAAAGATAAATCCGATATGTTCGCGGCGAAAGAGCGTCCGAGCGCGCTCGTCCAGCCTGGTCAGATCCCTGCTGTCAAAGCGGATACTGCCGCTCGATGGGCTGTCGATACCGCCGATCAGGTTTAGCAGCGTCGATTTTCCCGATCCGCTCTTGCCGAGCAAGACAACGAATTCACCCCGGTTGAAGCTAACATTCACCTCGTTGAGGACGACGCGCCGCCGGTCGCCTTCGTCGAACCACTTCGAGAGTCCTTCGATGGTGATCAGCGGCGCGCGTGCTGCGTGCTGTGTGCTCTGCATACCCTTTGTTCGCCTTCGCTATACCGTGATTGTGTTCACAAATGTAGTATAGCGAGAATCGCACCGTGGGATGCACCCGCTCGACGATGGGCACTGCGAAGCCGTGGAGTATGCCGCAGAGTACTGCTTGAATAGCGCTACAATATGCTATACTTCGCGTGCTTAGGCTACCCTCTTTCACCATCACCGTTAGTACATTGCGAAGGATCGATCTGTCATGCCGACACGCATCATGGTGATTAACGATACGCAAGAAATTTTGGAACTCTTTCAGGAGATTTTGACCGAAGAAGGCTATGAAGTGGTGCTCTACTCTTATGGGATTCAGGATCTCGCCGAAGTCGAGCGCGTTAATCCGGATCTGATTATCCTCGACCATCTGATTGGCGGCGAGGCGGTCGGCTGGCAGATGTTGCAGAAGCTGAAGCTGCGCCGCACAACTGCCACAATCCCGGTGATCGTCTGTACGGCTGCGGTCAAGGCGATTCAGGAGATGGAGGGGTACATGAAATCCAAGAACGTCGGGCTGGTGCTCAAGCCGTTCGACATCGACGATTTGCTGCGGGCGGTCAACCTCGCGCTCCAAACCCCGAAGCTCAGCGAGGCACAGTCCAACGACGGTGCCGCGGATGTACCCGAAGAAGCCAGCTCGTAGACGGAAGATCGCGCCTCGATTGTATCGTCCCACGCGAATCGATGTGGATTCAGCCGCTCGCGCGCGCCATCGGCGGCGCTCCTTGCCTGGGGTACTACTGCTCGATCAGCAAATGGTTAAACCATTGAGAACATTAGCACTATACGCCGCTGCTCGGCTTGGGTGTATTGTTATGCGTGACTTCTCGCGATTGCTCGATCGTGCATTGGTATTCAACATCATCAGTCAATTCAAGATATTCAATCATCAAGGGAGAGCGCCTGGTGTTTGCGCAACTTCGTACCCGCTTGTGGATGAGCAGCCTGGCGACCGTGGCTGTCGTGATCGGTCTGCTCGCCTTTATGCTGCTCATCCAGGTTCGATTCAATGAACGGGTTCATCATATCAGTAATCTGAAAGACGCGGCAAACGATGCTCGTGAGCTGGCTTTGTATACTCAGTATATGGTGCATGATAACGACGCCTATGCGCTTGGGCATCGAGAGCATCGGGCAGAGTTCGAGGGGCACGTGACGACGATTGCGGCGCTTTATACCAGACTCCAGCAAGCCATCGATTCGGGCGTTCTGGACCCAACCGAGCAAATGCACATCGATCAGATGCGCGCGCTTCATGAGCAATACGGACGCGCTGCGCGGCAGCTTTTCGATGCTGCCGATACGAACCTGGCTCAGCCATCGGAGGCCAATCAGGCGACGCAAGATGCGGCCTGGGAGAGGGCCGATCAGGTGGGCAGCCAGCTTAGCGAGGAAACGCATGAGCTTGCTCATCGCATCGATGCGAAGCTTGAGGGTGCGGCTTCGATCATCTCGGCGCGCCATAGCCAGGTGTTGATCGCGATGGGTATCTTCGGCGCGATCGTGATTACGCTGCTGGTGGTGATCCAGGGCATGGCGGGACGATCGGTGGGCGTGCCGCTGCGACGGCTGATGGCGGGCGTTCACGAGTACACGGCAGGCAACCTGGATGTGCGGATCGACAGCAAGAGCCGCAACGAGATCGGCGCGCTCGCCCGTGCGTTCAATCAGATGGCGGGCAGCTTGCAGGAGCAGCGTCGCGCGCTTGAGCAGCGCAACCACGAGCTTCAGCAAAGCCTGCACACACAGCAGCAGCTCTTCTCGACGGTGCAGGATCTCGCGGCGCCGCTGCTGCCGATCGGTCATCAGATCGTGCTGCTGGCGATCGTCGGCCATGTCGATCCGCAGCGCGCCGACGCGCTGCTCCAGACCTTGCTCCAGGGCGTGGCGCAGCAGCGCGCCTCCTGCGCGATCCTCGATGTCACCGGGATTGCGCTGATGGATACCGAGGTGCTGCGGCTGCTCTTGCAGATGATCGAGGCGACTGAGCTGCTGGGGGCGCAGGTGCTGGTCGCGGGGATTAGCAGCTCGATGGCAAAGGTGATCGTGGCGCAGAATATCGATGTTCGGCGTTTGCGTCCCTACCGCGATCTCGGCTCGGCGATCGAGGCGGCGCAGGCCTTGCGCGCCGATCTCGCATCAGGTGGCGTGCTGGCCTCACGATAGCATTCGTCCGCTGATTGCTCCAGAGCCGGTAGCAGAGAGAACACTACCGGCTCTTATGCTACCGATAATCTATATTTTCCAAATACAACCCAGCCTTCCAACAGGCCCCAAACCCCGGCCCGTCGGCGCTTTGTTCATCCCCCGGTTCTTGGTTCCGGCTTCTCCCCGTTGTACTTTATTCCCCAGCCTCATCCAGCATCGGAATCTTAACGCCGCGCTCGCGCGCCACATCCCGCGCCAGATCGTAACCCGCATCGGCATGACGCACGACACCCATGCCTGGATCGCCGGTCAGCACACGATCCAGCTTGAGCGCGGCCTCATCCGTTCCATCGGCGACGATCACCATGCCTGCGTGGAGCGAGTAGCCGATGCCGACACCGCCGCCGTGATGGACCGAAACCCAGCTCGCGCCGTTGACGCTGTTGAGCAGCGCATTCAGAATCGGCCAGTCGCCGATCGCATCCGAGCCGTCGCGCATGGCCTCGGTTTCGCGGTTGGGCGACGCCACCGAGCCTGCATCGAGATGATCGCGACCGATCACGATCGGCGCGGATACTTCGCCACGCCGCACCAGCTCGTTGAACGCGAGGCCAGCCCTGGCGCGCTCGCCGTAGCCCAGCCAGCAGATGCGAGCGGGCAGCCCTTGAAAATGCACCTTCTCGCGCGCCTGGCGAATCCAGCGATGCAGCGGCTCGTCGTCTGGAAAAAGCTCAAGGATCGCCTGGTCGGTGCGATAAATATCCTGGGGATCGCCCGACAGCGCGACCCAGCGGAACGGACCTTTGCCCTCGCAGAAGAGCGGGCGGATAAACGCCGGAACGAAGCCGGGAATGTCAAACGCGCGCTCGACTCCGGCAAGCTGCGCCTGGGCGCGAATGTTGTTGCCATAATCAAAGGCAATCGCGCCGCGCTCCTGCATCTGCAACATGGCCGCGACATGCTGGCCCATCGTTTCGCGCGAACGGCGAACGTAGGTTTCGGGATCGGCTTGACGTAATGCAAGCGCATCGGCGAAAGCCATGCCCGCCGGAACATAGCCATTCAGCGCATCGTGAGCCGACGTCTGATCGGTGACGGCGTCGGGGGTGATATTGCGGAGCGCAAGCTCAGCATAGATCTCGGCGGCATTGCCCAGCAGCCCAACCGAGAGCGGACGCTGCTCACGCAGCGCGGCCTCGACCAACGTCATCGCCTCCTCAAGCGTATCCACCGCCTGATCGAGATAGCCGGTTTCGAGTCGTCGCTGTATGCGGTGCGGATCGACCTCCGCCACCAGCGCGACGCCCTCGTTCATCGTCACCGCCAGCGGCTGCGCGCCGCCCATGCCGCCAAGCCCGGCTGTCAGCACCCAGCGCCCGCGCAGTGAGCCGCCGAAATGCTGCCGACTTAGCTCAGCCAGCGTCTCGTAGGTGCCCTGGAGAATACCCTGCGTGCCGATATAGATCCACGAGCCTGCCGTCATCTGCCCATACATCGTCAGGCCGCGCGCCTCCAGCGAGCGAAACGTCTCCCAATCGGCCCACCTGGGAACGAGCATACTGTTCACCAGCAGCACCCGTGGAGCACCGGAATGCGTGCGAAACACGGCCACAGGCTTGCCCGACTGTACCAGCAGCGTCTCGTCCGCTTCAAGATCGCGCAGCGTCCGCACCAGGGCATCGAAGGCTTCCCAGCTACGCGCTGCCTTGCCGGTGCCACCATAGACGATCAGATGCTCAGGGTCCTCCGCCACATCGGGATCGAGATTATTCATCAGCATGCGCAGCGCAGCCTCTTGCACCCAACCTTTACAGCTCAGCGTCGTTCCACGCGGTGATCGAATTGTACGCGCCATTGCGTCCTCCTTTGATTTGCCCACAAGGATAGCAGAACTTTTCAGTTCGTGGAACGACGCGACATGCATGCAATATGACCTTGGAGCCGTGTGGGATTGGTACAACCGGCGCCAGATTTTCAGGACCTATGTGATGGGCGAATGACGTTGTTCTTCGCATTGGTTGCACGTTAAATGCTCATAACGATACTATGGGCGCCGTGTCCTCCATCAACGCAGCTTCGTCTTAGTAAGGAGGCAGCATCATGCACATGAAGGCCGAGCATGTAGCGTTAGGCATGAGAATCTCGGTAGCTGAGCGCATCCGCTACGAGATGCATCTCAGCTGGCTCTTCATCAAGGGCGATATCTCGGCAACGATCGTGCCTACATCCCTGTTTACCATTGCCGCCTGGCATAGCCGCTCAATCCCGCTGTATGAGCTGGTGGCGGCGCTAGGCAGCGGGCTGACCTATTTCTGGCTCTATGTTTGCATTTTTTGCGTTTCGAATCAGCTCACCGGTATCGAGGAAGATCGGCTCAACAAGCCCTATCGTCCACTTGCGCGCGGTATCGTCTCATACGAGGGCGCGCTTATGCGCTGGATCGTGCTCATGGCCCTGTTTACCTTCGTCGGGTGGTGGCTCGATCTGCTGGGCTGGGCCTTGCTGTGGCAGGCGGCAACGGTGCTGCATAACTTCGGCGGCTGGGCACGACACTGGATCGGCAAGCACCTGGTGATGGGCGCTGGCATCGTCGCGGGCCTGGCTCCGGCCTGGGAGCTGGTCACGCCGCTCACGCCCATCGCGTGGCGCTGGATCATCCTGCTCGCGTGTACGGTGATGCTGCTGGTCGCCGCGCAAGATCTGCGCGATATTGCAGGCGACCGCGTGATCGGGCGGCAGACATTGCCGATCGTATTCGGCGAAATGCAGACACGCGCGAGCCTGAGCTTTGGCTTTGTGCTGCTGCCAGCAGTGATCTATGTCGGGCTGATCGCGCCCGCCGACAGCACATGGGCCGCACTGCTGTGCAGTATGGTCCCGGCGGCTATGAGCCTGTGGATCGCCGCCAGGATCGTGCTGTACCGCACGCGCCAGGCCGATCACCAGACCTATATGCTGTTCACCTACTGGTACTGCACGATGATGCTCACCGCGATCGTCGTCCTGTAAGCGGACACGCTGGCTGAGAATAGGAAGAGCGGCGCGAAAGTACCAGGGAAGATATGGACTCTCAAGAAGCGGCGATCGAGCGCACCTGTGCTACACTTGCACGGGTGCGCTCTCTTCTGAGCGCGAGCATCCGATTGTATGCCGACTCTCCCAGATAGTGGTACAACTCTCTCTACACGGAACGTGTAATTGAGGAGATCTTTCAGCATGTTTTTGCCTGCCTTCACCGATTCTGAAACAGAACGGCGCGCACAGCTCCTGCTGCTCATTTTGCTTATGCTCGTGCCGAGCATGATCGCCATTACGCTGATGTTGCTGCTTCTCAAAGGCTTGGGCTCGACCCTGGTGCTGACCTGCGGCGTGCTGCTCGTCGTGCTGCTTGGGCTGCTTGGGCTGCTACGAGCCGGGTATGTCACCTCGGCGACGGTCGGCCTGATCGCCGCGCTCAGCATCGCCAATATCGCAGGAGCCAGCACGCCTGAGTTCGCGAATATTCAGAGCGCGTACACGGCGTATGGTGTATCGAACGGGGTTGTGCTGCTGATCGCAGGCTTTTTGTTGCGCTGGTGGAGCGCCGTACCGGTCGCGATCGTGGTGTTGAGCCTCCAGCAGATCGTAGGGGTGGCCCTTGATACCACGCTGCGGATCGGCTTCGTCGCAGCCGTTATCTTGCTGACCTTTGGCCTGCTCGTCTCGCTCTTTGCGCGCTCGCTGCAATTTGCGCTTCAGCATGCGCGCACACAAGAGGCTGCCGCCCAGGCTGCGGCGGTGCAAGCCAACGACCTGAATAACGAGCTGGAGGCGCGGCTGCGCGATACGAGCACGCTGCTGGATCAGGAGCGTCATTTGCGCGACACGATCAGCCAGCTGACGGTGCCGGTTCAGGAGATTGGCGAGCGCGTGCTCTTCGCGCCGCTGATCGGCCATATCGACAGCACGCGCGGCCAGCAGGTGAGCGACACGATCCTGCAAAAGCTGCACTCGTCGCGGGCACACACGATCATCGTCGATGTGCAGGGCGTTTCGACGATCGATACCAACGTCGCACGCATGCTCGATCAGCTGATCCAGGCAATCCAACTGTTAGGCGCGCGCGTCATGCTGACGGGCATCTCCGCCCAGATGGCCGCCACGATCACCCAGCTTGGCATTTCGTTCCGTGACATTGCGCTGTATCCTTCGGTAAGCAGCGCGCTCCAGGCAACGACCATCCAGCGTGTCGATCGCAACTCCTCCTTGCATCCCAGCTTCTCATAGCCCATACCATACCCCACAGGCCTAGCGGCGACGACAGGTACGTGCCGTCGCCGCTGCTTTTAATCGGCGATCCGCCCGCCGCACGAGCCGGAGTTGCGCAGATAAGCGGTTGGGATGTATCCTTCTCCCTTCGAGAATAGCCGCGCCGCCGTGCGCTACATGAGGAGCGATTCATGCCGCAAACGATCAACGTCGGGTTGGTGGGCTATAAGTTTATGGGCAAGGCTCACTCGAACGCCTATCGCCAGGTGGTTCCGTCTTTTCCGGATGTCGCGCTGCATCCCGTGATGCAGGTGCTCTGTGGACGCGATCGCGCGGCGGTGCAGCAGGCTGCCACGCAGTTCGGCTGGCGCGAGGTCGAAACCGACTGGCGCAGGCTGGTCGCGCGCGATGATATTGGCCTGATCGATATTTCGACGCCGGGCGATACCCACGCGCCGATCGCGATTGCTGCGGCGGAGCATGGCAAGCACGTCTTCTGCGAGAAGCCGCTGGCGAATACGCTGGACGAGTCCCGGCAGATGCAGGCGGCGGTCGAGCGCGCGGGCGTGGTGGGCATGGTCAACTTCAACTACCGGCGCGTTCCGGCGGTGCTGCTGGCAAAGCATCTGATCGACAGCGGGCGGATCGGGCAGATCTACCACTGGCGGGCGGTCTATCTCCAAGATTGGATCATGGACCCTAGCTTTCCGCTGGTCTGGCGGCTGCAAAAAGATCTGGCCGGCGCGGGAACGCTCGGCGATCTGGGCGCGCATATCATCGACCTGGCGCGCATGCTGGTGGGCGAGATCGAGGCCGTGACCGGCCTGACGACGACGTTTATCAAGCAGCGTCCCATACAGGCGGAGACGACCGGCGGCCTGGGCGCGGCGGCAGGTGCCGAGATGGGCGCGGTCACGGTCGACGACGCGGCGCTCTTCCTGACGCGCTTCGCGGGCGGCGCGGTCGGCAGCTTCGAGGTGACGCGCTTCGCCAAGGGCCATGCCAACTACAACTCCTTCGAGATCAACGGCTCCAAAGGCAGTATCGTCTTCAACCTGGAGCGCCTGAACGAGCTTCAGGTGCTCTTCGACGACGATCCGCCGGACGTGCGCGGCTTCCGCACGGTGCTGGTGACGGAAGGATCGCATCCGTACATGGGCGCGTGGTGGCCCGCCGGGCATATCATCGGCTGGGAGCATACCTTTACGCACACCGTGCGCGATCTGCTCGACGGCATCGCGGCGGGGAGCGCGCCTGCGGCGACGTTCGCCGACGGCGTATCCTGCCAGGCGGTGCTGGATGCGGTCGAGCGCTCGGCCGGCAGCAAGGCCTGGGTCGAGCCAGAGTATTAAAGAGAACCGAGAACGAAGAACCAAACTCGAAACTCGAAACCTGGAAGCGAGGAGCGGAGCATGAGCGAACGACTCAACGTGACGGTCTGGAACGAGTACCGCCACGAGCGGCAGAATCCCGCTGTCGCCGCGATCTATCCCGACGGCATCCACGCCACGATCGCTGCGGCGCTGGGCGAGCATGGCCTTGAAGCACGCACGGCGACGCTGGACGAGCCGGAGCATGGTCTGAGCGCTGCGGTGCTCGACGCCACCGACGTGCTGATCTGGTGGGGCCACGGCGCGCACGGTGAGGTTCGCGATGAGGTGGTGGAGCGCGTGCAGCAGCGTGTGCTGGATGGCATGGGCCTCGTCGTGCTGCATTCGGGGCATTTCTCCAAGATCTTCAAGCGGCTGATGGGCACGAGCTGCGAGCTGAAATGGCGCGAGGGCGACGATCGCGAGGTGCTCTGGGTGGTAGCGCCGGGCCATCCGATCGCCGCCGGGATCGGCGAGGGCTTCACGATCGAGCGCGAGGAGATGTACGGCGAGCATTTCGACGTGCCGCCGCCCGAAGCGCTGGTGCTGATCAGCTGGTTCAGCGGCGGCGAGGTCTTTCGGAGCGGCTGCTGCTACACGCGCGGCGCTGGCAAGATCTTTTACTTCCGGCCCGGCCACGAGACGCTGCCGACGTATCACCATCCCGCTGTGCAGCGCGTGATCGCCAACGCGGTCCGTTGGGCCGCGCCGACGCCGGGCACGCGCAGAGTCTATGGCAATACGCCGCCGCATGTGCCGGGCGCGGGCTAGTGCGCCGTCAGGCCGGGGCGGGTCCGGCGCACCAGGGACCGAGAGAGGAAAACTCGAAACTTGAAACTTGAAACTTGAAACCAAGAGCGCAGGAGGATTAGATGCCACGACCAATCACGCTATTCACCGGGCAGTGGGCCGATCTGCCGCTCGAACAGCTCGCGCCCAAGGCCAAAGCGTGGGGCTACGACGGCCTGGAGCTGGCCTGCTGGGGCGATCATTTCGAGGTCGACCGGGCGCTGGAGGACGACGGGTACGTGCGACGCAAGCGCGACCTGCTGGAGCGGCACGGGCTTCACTGCTGGGCGATCAGCACCCACCTCGTGGGGCAGTGCGTCGCGGATCGGCTGATCGACGAGCGGCACCAGGGCATTCTCCCGGCGCGAATCTGGGGCGATGGCGATGCCGAAGGTGTGCGCCAGCGCGCCGCCGAGGAGGTCAAAAATACCGCCCGCGCCGCAGCCGCCTTTGGCGTGCGGCAGGTCAACGGCTTCACCGGCTCGCCGATCTGGCATCTGCTCTACTCGTTCCCGCCCAACAGCTGGGCGACGATCGAGGCCGGCTATCGCGAGTTCGCCGACCGCTGGAATC
>DASUTC010000197.1 GCA_036374795.1 Herpetosiphonaceae bacterium | reverse complement strand
TTGGACAACCTTGCATGAGATTCTGTATCAGCAAGGGAAATGATTGGGAACGCCCGCGCCTAGACGCGCCAGGCGGATATATGGCGCTACGTAGTAGCTACTTGAGCTGGACGACACATACGAGCAGCCGGCTGCAGGTTGTTGGTAGGCTCGAAGGATTCATCCAAAAAAGAGTGGCACACCCAATGGTGTGCAAGCAGCAGAACATACGGCGCCATGCGAGCGAACGCTGCATGCTCCTACCAGGACTATTGGCTGCGGATGGCAAGAAAAACACATCATACGACGTGTGAGGGAAGCACGCCGATCTACGACAAAAATGTCCTCAATGCCAGCTTAAAAGTTAACAACTGTAAACGAATAGGATTCTGACGCGGAAATTGGGGGGTAACGGTGCAAATAGTACAATCCTTGCGTATGAATGTCAAGAAACGCTTTGTTGAAGTCGCTATCCAAATCTAGGGGCTGTCAACATGGCTATCGGCGATTCCTGACAAACAAAAACACCGCATTGGCATGCGGCGTTTCGCGTGGCGACCCCGGAGGGATTCGAACCCCCGACACCTGGTTCCGAAGACCAGTGCTCTAATCCACTGAGCTACGGGGCCATAGCGCGTATTACGATGTCCTGATCGGCTTGCAGTATAACGAAAAATACGCGAATTTGCAACCGCAATCTGGTGCCATCACGGCGGCAAGCGATGCTGGATCGCCATTGCATCGGCTCTCAGGCAATGCTATAATCTCGCGATGCTGTGCGCGAGTGTGCGCCCCGGTGATAATCCAGTAAGAGCCTGATGAGCGCTGCTTCGCCGACAACTCCACCGCTACTGCATGGACGCTACCGGATTCTAGCCCGCCTGGGCGAGAGCCGTCTGGCGACGGTCTATCACGCCGAAGACGAGCGCCTCAAGCGGAAGGTCCTGGTCCACCTGCTGCGCGCCGAGCTGGTCCAGCAGCCGAATCTGCGCCAGCGGTTTGAAGAAGAAGCTCAGCGCGGCGCGCAGCGCACGCATCCCGGCCTGCTGGACGTCTACGATACGGGCGATGTCGGCGGGCGGCCCTACATGGTGACGGAAGATATTGCAGGCCGCTCGCTGGCCGAGGCTGGCATGATCTCCGCCAGCGAGGCGCTCAGCGCCGTCCGCACGATCGTCGGGGCGGTGGCGCTGGCCCAGACCCAGGGCGTGCCCCACCCGCCGATCAGCAGCCGCAACGTCTGGCTGCTGCCCGGTGGCCGGACATTGCTGGTCGAGAGCTGGCATGTTCCGACGAGCCAGATCCCGCTCGAGCTTGCGCCGTATCGTGCCCCGGAGCGCCTTACGGGCGGGCCGCCATCACCCGCCACTACCGTGTATGCGCTCGGCCTCCTGGCCTGGGAAGCCTTCGTCGGGCACCGGCCATTCGGCGGCGCGACCCCCGACGAGATTGCGCGGCAGCAGCGTCAGGGCGACCTTCCAACGATCTCACAGGCGCGTCCGGCAATCTTCTCGCCGGAGCTTGACCGCATCGTGGCGCAAGCGGTCGCCGTCGATCCCGGCATGCGCTACCCAACGCCCACCGATTTTGGCCGTGCCCTCGATCACTATGCGGACGCGACCACCGCCCAGACCGGGCGGCTCGCCGCGCTGCCTCACGCCTGGAACGATCCGACGACCATCAGCGAGCAGCGCTCCTCCCGCCTGCGCCTGCCGCGTCGCCGCGCGCAGACAGCTACCGCGCCTGCTATCGCGCCGCCGCCGCCGCCGCCAGTGATCGCCGAGCCGCCGCCGGAGACGCGCACGGTTGTCCGCCCCAGACCAGCGCCGCTCGACCAGCGCACGCTCGATAAGCAGATCCAGCACCACGTCCGCCGCGAGGTTCGCCGCCAGGGCTGCCAGCGCGCGCTGATCAAGCGCAGCCTGCAATTGCTTTTCGTCTTTTTGCTGCTGTACGGCGGCTACCTTGGCCTGCGCTACGCCGTCGACTACACCACGGGCAGGATTCAGCAGATCGACGTGGGCGAGTGGATCAGCCGCCAACTGCCCGACCCGAACGATTTTATTCCGTCCTGGCTCCGCGATCCCGGTAGCGTGGTTGCGTCGTACCGTGTGATCGCGCCCACAAATCTGCGGGAGCGGCCAGGCGCTACCGAGGATAACCCGCCGATTCGCGTGCTTGAGCCGGGCGTGCGTCTTCAACAGATTGGCGTTGCCCAGCCCGATCCGCAGGGCGGGCCGTATGAGTGGCTGCCGGTGATCACCCTCGACAACGCGACGAGCGGCTGGATTGCCAATTTGCAGAATAATCTTGAACAAGAGTAGCTATCCTTCACATCATCACTAACGAGGTTGGAGCAGCCTATGCCCGTGCATATTCCCGAAGATTTGATCGCCCAGCTTGCGTCTGCCGAGCGTGTCGTCGTGCTGACCGGCGCTGGTGTTTCAGCCGAGAGCGGCGTGCCGACGTTTCGTGAAGCCCAGACCGGCCTGTGGGCACAGTACGATCCGCGCGAGCTGGCAACACCGCAGGCGTTCGCCCGCAATCCGCGCCTGGTCTGGGAGTGGTATGCCTGGCGGCGAAGCCTGATCCAGGAGGCCAGTCCCAATCTAGCCCACTACGCGCTCGTCGATCTGGAGCAGGCGCTGCCGACGTTCTTGTTGGTGACACAAAATATCGATGGCCTGCACTGGCTCGCCGGTAGCCGCGACATGATCGAGCTGCACGGCAACATCGCGCGTACCAAATGCTTCGAGGAGGGGCATCCCGTCTCGTGGTGGCCTGAAACCGGCGAGATCCCACCGCGCTGCCCCTACTGCGGCGGCCCGCTGCGGCCCGATGTGGTCTGGTTCGGCGAGGGCATTTCCGAGCAGGCGCTACGCACGGCCATCGACGCCGCATCGGCCTGCGATGTGTTCATGTCGATCGGCACCTCGGCGGTGGTTCAGCCTGCGGCCCGGCTGCCGCTGATTGCCAAGCGCATGGGCGCGAACGTGGTCGAGATCAATACCGAGCAGACCGCGATCAGCGTCATGGCCGACTGGTCGCTGATCGGCCAGTCGGGCGAGATCCTACCCGCGCTGGTGCGTCAGCTCAAGTTCCCGACTAACGCAATCGACGGCGCTTCTTAACCGAGAACAAAGAGCCGGGTGCCAGACCGGGTGCCCTTTGGGCATGGTACCCCGGCATGGCGCCCGGCACACCAAGAACTAAGCGAAAGAACAAAAGAACCGGGTGCGCTCTGGGCGCACAAAGGAACAAACGGAGAGCCTTGAACTTGGCACTTGGAACCTGAAACTTGGACCTTCATGCAGCCACGGCTGACCGCGCGAAAAACCCCACTGATCGAGGCGCTGATCTATCGCACGCTGGTACGCCCAGCGCTGCGCCGCGCCTTTCAGCGGGTGGCGCTGTGGAGCGCCGAGCCAGGCTTCACGCCCGATCTGCCCGCGCTGATCTATGCCAACCATCCGTCGTGGTGGGACGGCTATATCGCCTTTCTGCTCGCACGTGAGCACTGGCGCTGCCCCGGATATTTGATGATGGAGGAGCCGCAGCTTGCCCGCTACGGCTTCTTTCGCTACTGCGGCGTCTTCTCCGTGGATCGCCATGATCCACGCGAGGGCCTGCGCTCCGTAGCGTACGCCGCCGATCTGCTCCGAGGCCATCCTGGCCGCGCGCTCTGGATCTTTCCCCAGGGCCTGATCACGCCCAATGATCGCCGTCCGCTGGTGACGTATGCGGGTGCCGCGCATATCGCCAGACGCGCCGCGCCCGTGCGCTGCATCCCGATGGCGCTGCGCTTCGAGTTTTTGGACGAGCAGCGGCCCGAAGCGCTGGTGCGGCTCGGTCCCGCTCACGTCGTGTCGGGCGAGTACGATGTGAAAGCGCTGCAACGCGAGATGGACCGCCGCCTGTTCTGTGAAGTCGAGCAGCTTCACGCCGACACGATCGACGGCACGACCGCACACTACCGCACGATCTTGCAGGGCCGCGCCTCGGTCAACGTCGTCTGGGATCGGGTGCGGGGGAAGCGCCGGAGAAGCACCAACGAACCAACGAACCGACGCACACAGGCTTAAGGTTGTTGCTCGCTCGTTCGCTTGTTCCCCCTGCCCCTAAACGGCCAGCGCCACGCCGCGATCAGCAGGACGATCAGGCCCAGCAGCGCGGGCAGCACGTAGCCATACGCCAGATCGACCAGCGCGAACTGGAACAGGTTGAGCATGTAGAGCAGCGCGGGCACCATAGGCAGCACCGCCGCATCGACGATCCGCCGCCCGCACAGCGCCAGCGTCAGCAGCGTCAGCACCAGCGCAGTTGTTCCCCAGGCGATAAAGTTGGCCGTCGGCACGCCGTAGTATGGCCCGCTGTCCAGCCAGTGCCAGTAGCCCGTGACGTAGGCCGCGACCGGCTCCAGCAGCAGATCGAGCGCCAGCGCCAGCAGCGGCGCGCCAATCAGCAGCCAGCCGGGGCGGCGCGCGGATGCCGGGAGCAGTGCCCGCGCAGCGCCGATCGCGGCGGGCACGACCAGCAGCCAGGCAAACGGGATCGGCAGCGGGACCACGCCGCCCAGCTTCCAGCCCAGCACGTCGGTGTAGCTGTACCGACCAAACGGCACGCCCGTCGTGACGCCGATATGCTCCACCGCCCAGGATAGCATCGCAATGCACGCGGCGGCGAGCAGCCCACGCCCGCCAGCGTTAGCCGCCAGCCACAGCGTCAGCAGGCTGCCCTGCATGATCAGCAGAAAGCCGCCCATCCACGTGCCCCAGGACGGCACCAGCGCGAACATCAGCATCGGCACCGCAAAGACATAGATGAACAGATAGATCGCCAGCAGCAGCCCGATCAGCCGACGCATGAGCGGCTTCCTCTCGCAATCGTCGGAGCGGCGACGCACATCACAGCGTTTCGAGCAGCCGCGCCAGCAGGGCCGTTCGTGGCACGAATGCATCCAGGTTGACATGCTCGGTGAGCGCGTGCGCGCCGCCGCCGACCGGACCCAGGCCGTCGAGCGTGGGAACGCCGATCGCCGCCGTGAAGTTGCCGTCGGAGCCGCCGCCCGTCGCGGCCTCGTCGATGTCGAAGCCTAGCTCGTTTGCCAGACGCCGCGCGTGCTCGTACAGCCGCCCGATCTGCTCGGTGCGCTCCATCGGTGGCCGGTTAAGACCGCCGCTGAAGCTGATCGTCACGTCCTCGCCCACGGGCTGCCGGGCCGCGAGCGCCTGGGCGATGCGCTCCGCCTCGGCAAAGGTGCGCACCCGCAAATTGATCTCGGCGCGCGCCTCCGCCGGGATCACGTTGGCCGTCGTGCCGCCGCTGGCCGTGCAGACATTCACCGTGGTGCCGCTTTCGGCATCGTTCAGGCTTTGCAGCCAGATGATCTGATGCGCCAGCTCCAGCAGCGCGTTGCGGCCCTGCTCCGGCGCGACACCCGCGTGCGCAGCGCGGCCCGTGATCGACAGCTCGTAGAGGCCGACACCCTTGCGCGCGGTTTTGAGCGCACCGCCGTTCGCCGCCGCCTCCAGCACCAGCGCCGCCTCGGATTGCGCCGCAAGCTCCTCGATATGCCGCCGCGACGTTGGGCTGCCGATCTCCTCGTCGCAGGTGCAGAGAAACCAGATCGGACGCCGCCAGAAGCGCTTCATGGCTTGCAGCGCCTCGATCGCCACGCAGCCCATCAGCAGGCCGCCCTTCATGTCGACCACGCCGGGGCCGAAGAGCTTGTTGCCGCGCCGCTCGACCGGCTGCTCCGCCAGCGTGCCGCGTGGATAGACTGTGTCGAAGTGGCCGAGCAGCAGCAGCGGCTTGCCGACGCCGGACCAGCGCGCAAGCAGATGCATCTCGCCGACCGGCTCTACCTCCGCGCCGAGCTGGGTGAATCGGTCGGTCAGTACCTCGGCAAACTGCGCCAGGCCGACCGGATCATACGAGCATGTTTCGATCTCCGCCCACGCGGCGAGCTCCGTCGCAAACGTGACGCTCTCCAAATAGCCGATCAGCGCATCCCGCATACAATAAACTCCTTCCTGCTGGCGTCAGCCGCATCTCGACGTTAACCATCTCTATATGGTATCCTACCAGGAGATAAAGGATTGGCTGTGAATACGACGAATATCGATTGGCGTTGGATCGCCCTCATTTTTTTAATACTGCTGCTCCTTTCAAGGAACGCTCTCACCAATATTGCCGTGCTAGCCATTGGCGCTGGCTGGGCGATTCAGGCCGGGCTAGAGCCCTGGCGTCGTAGCGGCAGCGTCCTCGGCAGCACCAAAGTTACCTACTGGCGCGGGCAGCGGATCGTCACGAAACAGCCCGCGCGGGCGCGGCTGCGCTCAGTGTCGCCGCTTCAGGTGATCGTCTCGTTTGTGTATGTCGCCCTGGGCCTGGGCAGCGCCTACGCGGCGCTCTACTGGTTTGCACGGGTTTCTGGCCTCTAAGCGCTGATCGCGGTGACAATCGTGGAGCCACAGACGATAACCATCGACTTACTGCTGACGGCGGAGCGCGTCGTCACCTGTGCCTCGCCGGGCGGCCCCAGGCGCGGATCTGCCCTGGCCGATGCCGGTGTGATCTACCAGGGCGCGGTCGCGATCGACGCAGGCCGGATCGTCGCCGTCGGGCCACGCGCCGAGCTTGAGACGCGCTACACGCCCCGCGATCGGTTCGACGGCGGCGCGCGCGTGCTGATGCCAGGCTTTGTCGATCCGCACACGCATGCCTGCTACGCGGGCAATCGCATCGAGGATTTTCAGCGGCGCATCGCGGGCGCGACCTACCAGGAGTTGATGGCGGCGGGCGGCGGGATCATGCAGACCGTGCGCCACACACGCGCCGCGCCGCAGACCGCGCTGATCGAGCAGACTCGTGCCCGGCTGGACCGCATGCTGCGTCACGGCACCACGACGGTCGAGATCAAATCGGGCTATGGCCTGGACACACCCGCCGAGCTGCGCATGCTCGAAGTCATCGCCCATCTGGACGCCACGCATCCCTGCACGATCGTGCCGACCTTCCTGGGAGCGCACGCGGTTCCCGCCGAGTACGCGCGGCAGCCCGCCGCCTACGTCGATCTGGTCGTCGAGGAGATGCTGCCGACCGTGGCCGCCGCCTGGCGCGATAGCGATATGGTCCATCCCAAGAAAAACGCATCGGCGGCGCTCTTCTGCGATGTCTTCTGCGAGCCCGGCGCGTTCGATCTGGCGCAGACGCGAAGAATCTTAGAGCGTGCGCGGGGCCTGGGCTTTGCGCTCAAGCTGCACGCCGACGAGTTCGAGGCGCTCGGCGGCACCAGCCTGGCCGTCGAGCTTGGCGCAACCTCCGTCGATCATCTGGTCGCCACCAGCCAGGCCGAGGTCGAGACGCTCGCGGCGTCGGGGGTGGTTGCCGTGGCCTTGCCGGGCACGCCCATCGGCCTGGGCAAGTGCCAGCATATGCCAGCGCGGGCGCTGATCAACGCCGGAGGCGCGCTGGCGCTTGCCAGCGATTGCAACCCCGGCACCAGCGTTTGTGAGTCGCTGCCGCTGCTGCTGGCGCTCGGCTGCCGGTTCCTGCGCCTACAGCCCCACGAAGCAATCAACGCGACTACCATCAACGCCGCTCATGCGCTCGGACTGGGCGCGCAGGTCGGCTCGCTTGAGCCCGGCAAGCAGGCCGATCTGGTGCTGCTCGATCTGGCCGACGAGCGCGAGCTGGCCTATCGCTTCGGCGTCAATCCCGTGCTCTACGTCTGGAAGCACGGCCAGCGCGTCGTCGACAACACGCTCCCGCCCCTTGCTACTCTTTCAGCTTCTGGAGGTTTCGATGCCCCAAACACCCCTCGACATCGTTGAGCATGCGCGCCACCAGCTCTTTCGCGACTCGCGCCTCACGCTGGGCGATATCCGCGTCGATCAACATCAGGATACCATTCGCATCCGTGGCGCGGTGCTGGATCGTCAGGCTGCCGATGGCTTTATGCATGCGCTGCGTGTGCAAGCGCCCGGCGTTAACTGGCGCGACGAGCTCACGCCGCTGGTCACGGGGCCTGACTATGGCTGGGCACTTAACCTCCGCGCGGTTGCCGATCTGCGCCGCGAGGCTGATAATTTTTCGGAGCGCGTCTCGCAGACGCTCTACGGCGAGCCGATCGAGGTGCTGCGCTACCAGGATGATTGGGCGTTCGTTCGCTTGATCGATGGCTACCTCGGCTGGATGCACGTCGAGCCGCTGCATATGTGTACGATGGAGGCCGCGCAGACCTATCGCCAGCAGATCACGCATACGATCAAGCGCCCGCTGACGCCGCTCTACGCCCAGCCCACCGCCGAGCCTCACGAGCAGGTCGCGCTGCTGCCCTTTGGCGCGCGTCTCGCCGTCGAGGGCCACGACGGGCCGATGCAGCGCATCCGCTGTCCCGACGGCAAGCTCCGCTGGGTGGCTAGCACCGATCTGATCCCGCAGGGCGAGATCCCGCATGGCACGACCTCTGCGCTGCGAACCGTTGAGCCGTGGCTGCACGCGCTGATCGGGGTGCCCTACCTGTGGGGCGGCAAAACGCCGTTTGGCTACGATTGCTCCGGCCTGGTGCAGATGATCTATAGCCTGATCGGCATCCATCTGCGCCGCGACGCCGATCAGCAGGCGTTGGAGGGCATGCCCGTGGCGTTCGATGCGCTTGAGTTCGGCGATCTGATCTTCTTCGATACGCGCCAGTCCAACGCCGACATCATCAGCGGAGCGCCCGATCTGGCCGTTACACACGTCGGCATGGCGCTCAATCGCACCGACTTCATCCATTCGAGCTGGCGCGGCGGCGGCGTGATCTGGGGCTCGTTCGATCCGCAATCGCCGTTTTTCATGCCCACGTTCGATCGCCGCTTCCTCGGCGCGCGGCGCTACCTCAAAGCGAACGAGTGATGCGGATCGCGTACGAGACGATCGAGCTGCGCCTGCGCCATACCTTTCATATCGCGCATGGAGCCAGCGATAGCCGCCGCAACGTGCTCTTGCATCTCGGCGATGGCCTGGGCGAGGCCGCGCCCGTGGCCTACCACGGCGAGAGCGCCGAGGCCGTGACCGAGACGTTGGCGGGCTGGCGCTCCGAGCTTGCGCGGCTGGACGATCCGGCGGCGATCACCTGGCTGCTCCAGCGCCTCACAGGAAGCCGCGCCGCGCGCGCCGCCGTCGACCTGGCGCTGCACGATGCGCTCGGCAAGCGCCTGGGCTGTCCCGTCTATCATCTGCTCGGCCTGAGCCAGCTGCCGCTGCGGCAGACCTCGTTCACGATTGCGATCACCGCGCCCGATGAGCTGGTCGCGCGGGTCCGAGATGCCGCCGCGTTTCCGATCCTCAAGGTCAAGCTCGGCACCAACCGCGATCTCGACATCGTCCGCACGATCCGTGAGGCCGCGCCCCAGGCGACCATTCGTGTCGACGCGAACGCTGGCTGGACGGTCCCGCAGGCACTTGATCTGATACCGCAGCTTGCCGAGCTTGGCGTCGAGCTAATAGAGCAGCCCCTCGCCGCCGACGACCTGGAAGGCTTCCGTACGCTCAAGCGCGCGCGTCTGCCGCTGCCGATCATCGCCGATGAGAGCGTCAAAGCGCCCGGCGATGTCGTGAAGCTGGCCGATGCGGTCGATGGTGTGAATATCAAGCTGATGAAAACCGGCGGGATTCAGGGGGCGCTCGCGGCGATCCACACGGCGCGTAGCTGCGGCCTGACGATCATGCTCGGCTGTATGATCGAAACGTCGCTGGGCGCGACCGCCGCCGCGCATCTGGCGGGGCTGGTCGATTGGGTCGATCTCGACGGTCCGCTGCTGATCGCCAATGATCCGTTCGAGGGCCTGCGCTTTGAAGGCGCGCGGCTAACACTGCCGGACGGGCCGGGCCTCGGCGTGACGCCGAAGCCTGCGTAGCGCGCCGTCAGGCGGGAGTGGGCGAGTTCCCCAAACATTTCCCCCTTCTGGAGGTTAAAGCAAAACCGGCGAGGTGTCAGACCTCGCCGGTTCTACATTCATCCTCTCGCACCTACAGCATCGAGCGCACAACCCCGACCACACGACCCTGCACCTGGATATTCGTGGCATCCTCTGTCCACGCCTCCATTGTCGGGTTCGCAGGCTGCAAGCGGACCTTATCGCCCTCGAAGTAGATCTTCTTCAAAGTCACCTCGTTGCGATCGACCACGCGCACCGCCGCCGTCTGGCCGTTCTCGACCTGCTCGGTGTAGCGCATCAGGATCAGATCGCCATCGGCGATGAGCGCGTCGATCATCGAGTTACCTTTGACCCGCAGCGCATACACATCCTGAAGACGCTCCGGCAGCATCTCCGCCGGGACATCGACGTACTCATCAGCCTCGCCCTGATCCGGCAACGGGATCGGCGAGCCTGCCGAGATCGTCCCGACCAGCCCGACGCGGCGGTGATTGCCGGAAACCGGGGGCGCTGGCTCGACCTCCGCCGGTGGCAGCTTCATGCCACGGGCGAACTTGGGATCGCGCACCAGCAGGCCGCGCTCTTCCAGCTTCCGCAGGTTATAGGCGACCACCGAGGTCGAAGAGATATTGAGATCGTTCTGGATGTTGCGGATTGCGGGCGGGTAGCCGAACTTATGCATGAACTGCTGGATATAGGTGTAAATATTTTTCTGACGTTGCGACAGACCATCCATCGGCGGTATCCTTTCCACCACCGCCGACCTGATGGCCTGCGCGGGGTGCTTTCAGCAAATATGTGCGAGTGTTGTTAGTATATCAGTCGCACCAATGTTCTGTCAAGTAGTGGTTTTTAGGGCTTGGTCGTGGTATAATAAACACAGTATGCAGCATACGAATGCCTCAAAAACCGCACGTCCACCATCGCTGATCGAGACGATCACGCAGGGGTTCGAGGCCGTCAACCGACGGCTCTGGGTGGTGCCGATCCTGTTCGTGCTCGACCTGTTTTATTGGCTGGGGCCACGGATCTCGATCCAGCCGCTCATCGATCGCTTCATCGCGCTGATGCGAGCGCTCGGCGGCCCAGAAGCCCGCGAGATGCTACGCCAGCAGATGGCCGAGCCACTGAGCGCGGCGCGTGTTCCGCTCAACCTTGGTCAACTTCAACTGCTCCCCACCGCCCAAACACTGCTGCCGTCGGTTACGCCGCCGCCGCTCACCTCGGTGACATGGCAGATCAGCAGCGTCGCGATGCTGCTGGCGGCTGTGACGCTGCTCAACCTGCTGGCGCTGCTGGTGACGCTGCTCTACCTGATGCCGCTCGCTGACATCGTCCGGGGCGACGCCATGCCACGGCCAACCGCAGGGCGCATGGCAAAGGCATTCGCGTCGCTGCTGGGCATTGTGCTGATCGTGCTGGGCATTCTGCTCCTGTTTGCGATTCCATTCGGCCTGCTGATGAGCTTTGCCTCCTTGATCAGCCCGGCGCTCGGCTCGCTGGTGGCGAGTCTGTGGTTCGCGTTTTTCGTATGGCTGCTGTTCACGGCCTACTTTTCATTCGACGCGGCGATCTTCAGCGGTGTTGGGCCGATCCGCGCGCTGCTGACCAGCCTGTTTATCGTGCAGCGCTCGTTCTGGGGCGCGATCGGGCTGTATCTGATCGGGCGCTTGATCATGAGCGGCATGAATGTGATCTGGCAGATGCTATCAACATCCGAGGTTGGCCTGGTGGTGGCGATGATCGGCAGCGCCTATCTAAGCTGCGGACTGGCCGCCGCACACTTGATTTTTTACCGAGACCGCTTGAGCCGGATCGGGCGACGAGCGTAACTGAGCCGGAGTTTAGAAGTAAGGGGAAACACATCAATGGCGACCGTTGCTGCAACAAATACGTACGGTGCAGATCAAATCACCGTGTTGGAGGGTCTGGAAGCGGTTCGTAAGAGGCCCGGCATGTATATCGGCCCGACCGATATTAACGGCCTGCATCACATGATCCGCGAGCTGGTCGACAACTCGGTCGACGAGGCGCTGGCAGGCTACGCCGATACGATCACCGTGATCATCCACAAGGATCACTCGGTGTCGGTGCGCGATAACGGTCGTGGCATTCCGGTGGGCATTAACAAAAAGCACAACAAGTCTGCGCTGGAGCTCGCGGCGACGGTGCTGCACGCCGGCGGTAAGTTCGGTGACGGCGGCTACAAAGTCTCGGCGGGTCTGCACGGCGTGGGCCTGTCGGTGGTCAACGCGCTGAGCGACTGGATGATGATCGAGGTTAGCCAGAACGGCAAGGTCTATCGCCAGGAGTATCATCACGGCGTGCCCAAGGCCAATGTCAAGCCCGTGCGCGCCACCGAGGCGACGGGTACCTTCGTGCGCTTCCTGCCCGACGTGACGATCTTCCGCGAGATCGACTATGTCTACAAGCAGCTTGCGCAGAAATTCCGCGAGATGGCCTACCTGACCAAGGGGCTGCGCATCCGCTTTCTGGATGAGCGCGACGATCTGGAAACCTCGTTCTACTTCGAGGGCGGCATCGTCTCGTTCGTGCGGCATCTCAACAAAGAGAAGGACGTGCTGCACAAGCTGCCGTTCTACGTCGAGCGCACCGTCGATCAGGTCAACGTCGAGATCGCGCTGCAATACACCGACAGCTACGATCGCGACTCAGTCTATGCCTTCGCCAACAACATCAACAACACCGACGGCGGCGCGCATCTGACGGGCTTTCGCACGGCGCTGACCCGCGTGATCAACAACTACGCGCGTGCCAAGGGCATCCTCAAGGAGAAGGAAGAAAACCTCTCCGGCGACGACGTGCGCGAGGGGCTGACGGCGGTCGTCAGCGTCAAGCTGGTCGATCCGCAGTTCTCGTCGCAGACCAAAGAGAAGCTCGTCAATCCTGAGGCCAAGACAGCGGTCGAGGCGACGCTGAGCGATGCCTTCGCGGCCTATCTCGAAGAGAATCCGGGCGATGCCAAGCGCATCGTCGAGAAGACGATCTTCGCCGCACGTGCCCGCAAGGCCGCGCAGCACGCGCGCGAGACTGTGCGCAAGAGCGCGCTGGAAGGCTTCTCGCTGCCCGGCAAGCTAGCCGATTGCTCAGACAGCAATCCGGCGCGCTGCGAGCTGTACATCGTCGAGGGCGACTCGGCAGGCGGCAGCGCTAAGCAGGGCCGCGACCGCCGCTTCCAGGCGATCCTGCCGCTGCGCGGTAAGATCTTGAACGTCGAGCGCGCTCGCATGGACAAGATGCTGGCGAACAACGAGGTACGCGCGCTGATCACGGCGATGGGCATCGGCATCGGCGACATCATGGACATCACCAAGCTGCGCTACCATCGCATCATCATCATGACCGACGCCGATACCGACGGCGCGCATATCCGCACGCTGCTGCTGACGTTTTTCTTCCGCCACATGCGCGAGCTGATCAACAGCGGGCACCTGTACATCGCGCAGCCGCCGCTGTACCGCATCAAGTACGGCAAGGAGCAGCCCGTCTATGTCTTCTCTGATCGCCAGAAGGATGAGTACCTGAGCAAGATCGCGCCTGAAGATCGGCGCAAGGCCGAGGTGCAGCGCTACAAGGGCCTGGGCGAGATGAATCCCGATCAGCTCTGGGAGACGACGATGAACCCGGCCAACCGGATCATCCTCCAGGTGACGCTGGAAGACGCGCAGCAGGCCGACGAGACGTTTAACATGCTGATGGGCGATCACGTGCCGCCGCGCAAGCGCTTCATCCAGACCCACGCGATCGAGGTGCGTAACCTGGACGTGTAGGCGCGTACTTAGTAGGATACCGAAGTTAGCTGGACTGGCCTCAATGCGGCCAGTCCAGCTATTTCTCACACAAGCTCCGCTATCTATGGTTGCTTGGAAACTATGGTTTCCATCCGATCGCCCGACACCACGCAAACGCGGCATACGCCGTAGCTGATTCCGACCACTCCATCCAGGCGTATTCCATGGCATCGAGATCGCTGGCGCTGGCAAGCCCATACGTTTGGGCCGCGCTGGCGTACCACTCATCGCGACAATCGGCTGCCCGTGCTCTCCCGAAGGACTTCACCGCATCGTCCGTGCCATAGCAGAAGTATTTGCTCGAAGCGACCACACGCTCAAATCCGGCGCTACGTAGCAGACCGCGCAGCGCGCGGCCACGATACGGGTCGGACATGGTATCAAGCTGCCACAGGCGTTCGCGAACCGTGTAGAATCGGCGCAGGAGTTGCTCGTTCGGTCCAGCCAGGATCAGGCCGCCATACTCGACACAGGCGACGCCAAGCACAGCACCAGGTTTGAGCGTGCGTTTGATTTCCTCAAGCGCATCAAGCGGACGATCAAGCGTCTCCAGCATGGAATGGCACAGACACGCATCAAAATGCTCAGCCGGAAAATCCAGCGCGTACACGCTACCAACCCGAAATTCCACATTTGTCATGCCCTGTTGCATAGCGTACTGCCGAGCATCCGCAAACTCCTCAGCGTCCAGATCGACCCCAATGACGTTGCCCGACAGCCTGGCTAAACCCACAGAAATACTTCCGCCTCCGCAACCGACATCAAGGAGCCGAACGTCTGGTGCCAGGTGCGGAATGAGAAAATCGGCGTAGTCAGCCGCGTTTCTGCCCGTCAGATAGGCATCAAATGTCATAGCTATGCCTCCTGCAAACCGTGGGAGCGAAACATTCGACCATTGTGCTGGCAAAGCAGAATACCTCTGCCGTCAAGCCACCTGCTTGCTCCGCGCGCCGTACGCCGCTCTTTCGTTTATAATGCCCCGCCGATGACGTATCCGAGCGGATCGCTACGGTGTTACCGCTCGGTTAATCGCTCCCTCAGAGGATGATTGTGGGTACAGCCCGACGAGATAGAACGTTAATTCCTGCGCAAGCATGGCTGGCGCGGACATGTCTGGTAATAGCCGCGATCGGCATAGTAGTGCTTGGACGGCTGCCCCTGCTGATCGGCCAGGCCGGATATGCCTGGACCTATGGCCTGCTGCGACATGGCCTCCCGCTGGTCGAAGCCCAGGCTGGCCTCGCGCGCTACCAGCAGATCGTCGGCCCGCTCGAGTCGTTTGTCTTCAGCTATCCCTGGCTCTGGCCGCTACTTGGCGCTCTTGGGCTGCTGCTCCGCTCAACCGATCCTGACACAGCACCTGCGATGCGCTCGAAATCCATCAGCGCGATCTGGCTGGCGCTGTTGCTGGCGGCGCTCGGTGCAGGTCTATGGATTCGGCTCGCGCCGCTCTGGAGCGCGCAGGCGGCGCTAGTCTGGACGCTCGACTACGACGAGGGCGTCTATGTGTCGGCGGCGCGGGTCTGGCTGCAAGGCAACCTGCCCTACCGCGATGTATGGCTGTCGCACCCGCCGACCGGCATTGCGCTGCTGCTGCCTGCGGTAGCGATCGGCGACACCGGACCGGCCATGCTCATCGCGGCGCGGCGAATGACCGCGCTGATCGACGTGGTGACGGCGCTGCTGATGCTGTGGGTCGGGCGCGAGCTAGGCGGCTGGCGGATCGGAGCATTCGCCGCCGGTCTGTATCTGCTCGACGGAGCCGCAGGGCGCAACAGCACGCACGTCTGGCTTGAGACTGGCCTGAACTGCTGGTCTGTTGCGGCGCTGGGCTGCGCGCTGTATGGCGCTCGGCGCGGCGCTACAGGCTGGCTCCTGGCTGCCGGAGCGTGCGCGATGCTGGCCGCGACGACTAAATACGTGGGCGTGGTGATCCTGGTAGCGATCCTGATCAGCTTCGGAGCGCATCGACGCTGGCGGATGGCCGCGACGATCCTGGGCGGTAGTTTGCTGGTCCTGGCGCTATGCCTGCTCGTGTCGCTCCCCCTGGGCTGGGACAACCTGATCCGGCAGACCGTGCTGGCTCAGATCTTGCGCGCGCCGCACGACGTTTCGGCGATCGATCGGACGGCGCTGGCTGTTACCGCCCCGGCGAGTGTGCTGACGGTGCTGGTCGCGGTGCTCGGCGCGATCGTTGTGTTCCGTCGGCGCGCGCTACCCTCGCTGGGCTGGGCGCTCGTCCTGACCTGGCTGGCGCTCGTGCTGCTGATCCTGATGAACAGCCCGGTCTTCTATCTACATTATGTCAGCCAGCTCATGGCTCCGCTCGCGCTCTGTGGCGGCGGTATCGCCGCGCTAAGCATCTCGACACCCTGGCGCAAGGGCCTGGCGCTCGCGGTAGCGATCCTTGTGCTCCTTCCGCTGGTCGTGCTGCAACTGCGCTCGCTCCCCGCAGACGGCCCCTCGTGGGATATTCCGGCCAGCGCTGAGCGGATTCGGGCACGCACCGCAGCCGAGCAGCCAATGATGAGCTTCGAGCCGCTCTACAACCTGTTCAGCGATCGGGATTTTATGCGCGCCCCGGATGGTCGCCTGCTGATCGACAGCTATATGCACGTGCCGGGCATGTCCGTAAGCTGGTCGTCCTCGATCTGGCGCGATCTGTGGCAGGTGCTTGTGCGGAAAGCGCCGCTAGCGCCCGCAGCAGACGGAGACGCCGTGATGACGATGCTCAGGCAGGCTCCGCAGGCCGTGTTCGCTCCGTCCCGCGCGCCGACCACCGTGGAGCAGGCGGTGATCCTTGCCAGTGAGTATCGGCAGTATCCGCTGCCGAGCGCGATGCTCTACGAGCGGCTGCCGCATCCGCGTGGCGTAACGGTCGAGTCGCTCAAGATTCGCGGGATCGTCGCGCCGATGGAGGCCAAGGCGGGCGAGCCGCTTGAAGTCAAGGTGTTGTGGCAGATGACGCGGCCAGAGCCGCGCACGCCCTTTATGTCGCTCCAGCTCGTCGATGCCGCCACGCATAAGTGGGGCCAGTTCGACAAGCCGGTCGGGCCGGAGGGCGCGCCGTTCTGGGCCTGGAAGCCGGGGCCAAAGATCTATGAGGACATCGTAGCGCTGCCGATCGATCGGGCAACTCCGCCCGGAACCTACAGCCTGTTGCTGGCGGTGTACGATCCGGCAACAGGCCAGCCCTGGCAGCTCACCGACGAAGCGGGACAGCCGATCGCGCTGCCGTATGTGGTCGAGCAGGTGACAGTTCTGCCGCGCTGATTGGCGCCTTCGGCTGCTGGCATGTTTAGTGCAGCATGAGCGCCAGGGTTCTACAGAGCAAGGAGGAGAAGCGCATGGCACAAGGACCAGATCCAAAAGGCGAGCGCGGCGGCGATACCGGCGAAACCAAGCAGAAAGGCAAGGGCGCTGGTGCCGAGAAGGGCGATCAGCGACGGGAGTACCAGCAGCACGAAGGGCAGACCCGCAACAGCCCAGGCGCGCGCCGGACGGAGCAGGATGAGCAGAGCGGAGAGTCCAACAGCTAAATAGGGATAGTCTGTGTACCTGGCAGGCGGTACGTGCTACGCGAGACAGACCAGCATTTGTCTCCCGGCATGCGTATCGCCTGCCGATCATTTCGGTAAAGAACAAACGAAGGAACAAAGAACAAAGAACCGGGTGCCATACGGGTGCCCTGTGGGCATGGTACCCCGGCCCGGAGCGAGGGCCGAAACTTGAAACTTGAAACCACGCCAGGGCAACGCCGCGAGCCGCCGCATCGCTACGTACCAGGAGAGCAGGGCATTCTGCGCGATAGGGGCTTTGACTTTGGGACCGTAGTACCCTCCACGATAAGGCGCGTCTGTGGTACCCTCATAAAGGCGGAGTAGGTTTCGCATCCGTTGTGAGAATACAACTCACCAGAACATGCTACTCCAAGGATCTGGCTTGTATGCGACGAGGGCTACACATCCTGACATCTCGCATAAGCAATAAAATCATCCTGCCCTATCTGGTCGTGGTGGTCTGTATTGCAATCGCCATGACCTTTGTAACAGTACGACTGACCGTAGGAGCGCTTCAGGAGCGAATCGACAACCGGCTGATCGAGGCGGGACAGGTGACAAGCGATGCGCTGGTCGCCGCCGAGGATCAGCAGCTTACGCAACTGCGCGCGATGGTCTTTACGCAAGGCGTTGCCGAGTCGCTGCTGGCTGGCGATCAGGCGGCGCTGAACACCCTGCTCCGGCCTCACTGGGCCAACGCGCGGCTTGAGGCGCTGGTCGTCTTCGATCGGCGCGGGCAGCCGCTTCTCGCATGGGACCGTCCAGCAGGCTCCAGCGTCGATGCCGCGCCCAGCAACTTCCAGGCTCGCGATCTGCCAGGCTGGTGGCTGGTGCAGCAGATCGTCGCAGGCCGCAGCGATGCGCTGGGCGATAAGTTCTCAGCGTTTCACGATCACCACTTCTACACGGCAGCTCCGGTACGCCAGGATGGGCAGGTGATCGGCGGCATGATGGTCGGGCTGCCGCTCGATCAGCTTCTTGAGCAGTTGCAGCGCAACAGCCAGGCCAGCATCACTACCCTGTACGACGCCGAGGGCCGCGCGGTCGCCACCACCCAGGTGCTACCGAGCGGCTCAGTCGCGCCCGCGATCCCTGCCCCGCTGCTCGCGCAGCTTCGGGCGAAAGAGTCGTCCGCCGAGCCATTCCATCTTCAGGACAGCACCACCCTGAACGGACGCGAGTATCAGCTCGCCTATAGCCCGCTGCGCGTTCGGCGGGCGACCAACGGCTTCTTCTCCGTGGGCGTGTCGCGCCAGTTCATCGTCGATACCTGGGCCGCTGGACGATTGCCGCTGGTCGCGCTGACGATGGTGCTGATCGGCGCGGTCGTCGGCGTGGGCGTGGGCGTATCGCAGCGCATCACCCATCCGCTGCAACATCTCGCCAACACGGCGCGCGCCGTCACCAACGGCGAGCTGCGGCGTCGCAGCACGATCGCCAGCCGCGACGAGATCGGCGTGGTGGCGCGCTCCTTTAACCAGATGACCGAGCGGCTGCTGCACCTGTACGAAACCAGCCGCACGCTCAGCGCCTCGATCCAGACCACCGCGATTCTTACCCAGACACAGGCCGCTGTCGAGCCGCTGGTTCCCGGTGCGCAGGTCATGGCGCTGCTCAACGAGCAGCACGGCTGGCGCTGCTACCTCGACGATGGCGCCGCCGAGCGGTGGCGCGGGCTGAGTCAGCACGCCGCCAGGGATAGCGCGGCGATTCTGGCGCTGGCGCGATCTATAGACAAGCCGCGCGTCATGTCGGCGAACGACCCGCGCCTGCAAGCGCTGGCGCTGCCCGGCAGTATCGCCGAGATCTGCTGCATGGCGCTGACCGTTCAGCATGAGCTGGTCGGTCTGCTGCTCTTTCTGCACGCAGCGCCCGGCGCGATCAATGAGTCGGTCATGGTTCCGCTCGCCGCGATCGGCAGCATGGCCGCGCCCGCGCTCAATAACGCGCGGCTGTACGCAGCGATCCAGGCGGAGGGCGATCGGCGGCGGGTCATTCTGGAGAGCATCGCCGATGGTGTGGTTGTTTGCGATGCCGAGCGTCAGATTGTGCTGATGAGCGCGGCAGCCGAGACGCTGCTGGATCTGCACGATTGGGCTGAGCGGCGCTACCACTTCGATCAGCTTCCGCTCAAGCCGCTGGCGCGATCCGGCGCGGCGCTGGCCGCCGCGCCGGATCGCTACGAGGCATACGGACGCATCCTGCGCGTCACCTGCGCGCGCCTACCGGCAGCCGACGACGGGCTTTCCGGCGAGGTGATTGTGCTGCACGACATCACCGACGAGGCCGCGCTCGATCAGGCCAAGACCAACCTGATCGCGCTGATCTCGCATGAGCTGCGCACGCCGCTGACCACGATCCAGGGCGCTGTCGATATGCTGCGGCAAGGCATCGGCGGGCAGCTCTCGCCGGTCCAGAGCGAGCTTGCCGAGACGGCGCTGCGGCAAAGCCGCGCGATGAGCAGCTTGATCGATAAGGCGCTGATCGTCGCCAATCTTGAGACAGATAGCCTACAGCTCAACATTCAGCCGACTGAGCTACAAATTGCCCTGCAAGGCACGATCCGCTCGCTGCAATCCGCCGCCGCCGACGCGCGGGTTGAGATGCATGTCGATCTGCCGGGCAACCTTCCGGCGGTGATGGCCGATGCGCGCATGATCCAGGTGGCGCTTGAGGAAGTCGTGGGCAATGCCCTCAAATACGGCGACGGCGCTCCCGTCGAGATCAGCGCCTACGCCGAGGGCGACGATGTGATCCTGGCGGTGCGCGATTACGGGCCGGGCATCGCCCCAGAAGAGCAGGCTCAGCTCTTCCAACGTCTAAGCCGCAGCGCGGATAGCATCAATACGGCCCTGCGCGGTCTGGGCCTGGGCCTGGTGATGACCCGCGAGCTGCTAGAGCGCCAGGGAGGCGCGATCGGCGTGCAGAGCACACCCGGCGAGGGCAGCCTATTCACGATTACACTTCCAGGAGTGAGCCGTGCGGTTGAAGCTCAGTCAGCAGCCTAGCATGATGTCACACCTGTTGCAGCGCCATCTGCTCTGGCTGCTCAGCGCGATCACGATGCTCGTCGCGACAGCCATGATTCTGGCAACCGCGATCCTTGGCCTGACGCTGGTCAGACCGTCGGGAAGCGCCCATCGCGTGAGCCTGCTCTCGCTTGTCGCGGCTAACTACCAGCCCTGGCCGGACACCAGCCCGCGCCAGCGCCCGCTCGATCCTGAGATTATCTCCGATACTGCACGCGACGCCGCGCCCTCCCCGCACGATCACATCATCCAGGTGCCGGTCGAGCCGTCGCCGCAGAATCAGCCAACCCCGGCGGGAACAGCCGGGGGTCGTAGCGCCCTATCCACGCCGACCACCGCCGCAGCAGGCGGGGCGAGCGAGAGTCCATCGCCCAGCGCCACCGATTCGCCAACCGTGTCGCCGACGCCGCCCAGCCCCAGCGCGACCGCGACACAGACGGCGCAGCTACCAGCCGCTACGCCAACGCCGAGCCATTCCAGCGGGCCGCCGTCGCGCCCACAGCCGACCGCGACGCGCGTAGCCCCGACGAATACCCCGGCTCGTCCAGCGCCGACCGCGACGCCACTCCTACCGACCAGTCCGCCCGTTGTACCGACGCTCACGCCGGTGCTGCCAACTGCCGTGCCGCTGCCCACGCTGCCGCCCACGCTCCTGCCAACTGCCGTGCCGTTGCCCACGCTGCCGCCCACGACCGTCCCGTTACCCACGCTGCCGCCCACGCTCCTGCCCACGACCGTCCCGTTACCCACGGTCGTGCTACCGACTGTACCGCCGCTGCCCACGCTGCCGCCAACTGCCGTGCCGCTGCCCACGCTGCCGCCCACGCTCCTGCCCACCAGCGGCCCGCTGCCAACAGTCGCGCTGCCAACAGTTGCGCTGCCAACTCCCACGCCAACCGGTACGTCAGCGCCGCCCACCCCGACCAGCACGTCAGCGCTGCCCACGCCAACCGATACGCCAGCGCCGCCCACCCCGACCAGCACGTCAGCGCTGCCCACCCCGACGAATACCCCGACTCAGCCAACGGCAACTCCGCCGCGCGTGCCGACACAGGCGCCGACGTTCGTGCCGACGCTCGTGCCGACACGGCAATCTCTTCAGGCTTTAAGCAGCCAATAGAGGATCAGTTTACCGCTCCTCATCCTTGATGTCCGCGTCGCTCAGTCGTGAGTGCGCCGCGCGTCCGGCCACGCCCAGATCGTCGGTATCGCCCATCGGACGAACATGATCCAGCTCCTCGCCGCTGCGCTGGCCGAACGCTGCAAACTCTGCCGGATCGATCGCACTCTCCACATCGCTGCCCACCCGCTCGTTTTGGTTGAAGAGCGGCATCGGTCGGGGCATGTCCTGATCCAGCACCGGGCCTGGCCCTTGCGCGCGATCGATCGCCTGCTCGCGCTGCTGCCCAAGCTCGGCGTCGATAGGCGCGGATTGTTTTTGTCGCTCAGTCATGCTTGCTCCTTTTTCGAGTTTCAAGTTTCGAGTTTCGAGTTTCTTATGGCTCTTGGTTCTCGCTTTGTTCTTTGTTCTTCCTTTGGTTCTTGTTCCTTTCGTTTGTTCTCTGCCCCACCGGACCACCGCAACTTACATACCACGCAGACGATCGTCAGCGCGAGGCGCGGCACATAGCTTGCCGTCGATCGCTGGCGTGAGTATGATCTCTGTTGTCGCGACCCCGCCGCTCAGGGTCGCGCTCGTATGTGTACGCTACCCGACACGTAGCGGCACCCTGGGTGTAGACCATGACACATCCGTATCTTTGGTGGCAGACGGGGACGGTCTATCAGATCTATCCGCGCAGTTTTATGGATAGCAACGGCGATGGCACCGGCGATCTGCAAGGTATTCTCGGTCGCCTGGATTATCTGGCATGGCTTGGCGTCGATGCGATCTGGCTCTCGCCGATCTTTCCCTCGCCGATGGCCGATTTTGGCTACGATGTCGCCGATTACGTCGATATCGATCCGCTCTTCGGCATGCTCGCCGACTTCGACGCCTTGCTGGCGCAGGCGCATGGCCGTGGCATGAAGGTCTTGCTCGACCTCGTGCCGAATCACTCCTCCGACGAGCATCGCTGGTTTGTCGAGTCGCGCTCCAGCCGCGACAACCCGAAGCGCGACTGGTATATCTGGCGCGATCCGGCTCCCGACGGCGGCCCGCCCAACAACTGGGAGGCGATGTTCGGCGGCAGCGCGTGGCAGCTCGACGCCGCGACCGGCCAGTATTACCTGCATCTCTTCCACGCCAAGCAGCCCGACCTGAACTGGCGCAATCCGGCGGTTCGGCAGGCGATGTACGATGCGATGCGCTTCTGGCTCGATCGGGGCGTGGACGGCTTCCGCGTCGATGTGATCTGGCTGCTGATCAAAGACGAGCAGTTCCGCGATAATCCGCCCAATCCTGAGTGGCGCGAGGGCGATCCGCCGTGGATGCGCTATCACAAGGTGTATACCGAGGATCAGCCGGAGGTTCACGCGGTCGTGCGCGAAATGCGCGCGGTCCTCGACGAGTATCACGAGCGCGTGATGATTGGCGAGATCTACCTGCCGGTTCCACGCCTGATGATGTACTACGGCGAGTCGCTCGACGGCGCGCATCTGCCCTTCAACTTCCAGCTTGTGCTGCTGCCGTGGAATGCCGCCGTGATCCGCCAGGCTGTGGATGAGTACGAGGCCGCGCTGCCTGCTGGCGCGTGGCCCAACTGGGTGCTCGGCAACCACGATCAGCCCCGCGTGGTGAGTCGCATCGGCCCGGCGCAGGCGCGTGTCGCCCAGATGTTGCTGCTGACGCTGCGGGGCACGCCCACCTGCTACTATGGCGACGAGATCGGCATGCATAACGTGCCGATCCCACGCGAGCTGGCGCACGATCCCCAGGAGCAGCTTTCGCCCGGCTTTGGCCGCGACCCGGAGCGCACGCCGATGCAGTGGGATGCCACGACCAACGCGGGCTTTTCGACGGCCACGCCCTGGCTGCCGCTCGCCGACGATTATGCCGTCAACAACGTCGCCGCCCAGCGCGACGATCCCAGATCAATGCTAAGCCTGTTCCGACGGCTGATCGATCTTCGCCGCTCGCATCCGGCGCTGACTATCGGCTCGCACCGCTCGGTGAATACCGGCAGCGTCGATGTCTTTGCTTACATGCGGGAGGCGCAGGACCAGCGTATTCTGGTAGCGCTCAACTTCAGCTCGTCGGAGCAGACGCTCGATGTCGCGGCGGGCAGCGCGCGCGGCACGATCCTCTGCTCGACTCACCTCGATCGCGACGGGCATGTCGAGCTGTCAAGGCTTACACTGCGGCCCGACGAGGGCCTGTTACTGGCGATCGAGTAGCAGATCGGGATAGGCCGCAGAAATACAACGAGGTTGGTGGACAACAGCCACCAACCTCATGCTTTTGGCCGCGCTGCCGGATCAGCCCAAGATCTGGCGGCGATGCAGCTTGAACTGGTAGTACAAAAAGCAGCCGACGCAGAAGCCTGCCAGCGCCACGCTTGCCGCTCCCGCCACCATGAGCGCCAGCGCCCAGCCGACCATGGGCAAGCCAGCGACGAAGGCAATCTGCGCCGCGCCCAGCAGCGCCAGCGCGATCGTATTGTTGAAGCGCATCAGCCGCCGATCCTGGCGTTCGGCTCCTGGGAGCTTGGTTGCAAACAGCCAGCGGCCCAGTGCCGCGATCGGACTCCAGCGCTGCCCCAGCACCACCGCAGGCAGCAGCAGCACAAACAGGATCGTGGTTGCCGCTGGCTGCTGCGTGACGATGCCGATCAACACGCCAAGAACAAGCACCCAACGGTTCAGCTTCACGATCGGAAGCGGAACGCCATCAGCGGAACTTGATGAATGAGTTGCAGGTCGCTCCTGTTCCATGCCTGATCTCCTTGAAACGATTCTTCAATCCACCTCTATTTTATCATATAGTTGATAAACAATGTCAAGAAACAAAGACCCTGATCGGTTCGTGTATAATGTGCGGCATGACTCCACGGATTTCTACAGTCGCGCTCTGGCGCTCGTTTCGGCGCATCCTGTCGCTGCTGCTGCTGATTGTGCTGATCGCGTTCGGCACCGGCGCGGCGATCATGCTCCAGGCGGGACGCAGCGATAACCAGCCAGCCGACGCCGCGATCGTTATGTTGACCGATGGTGCGGGATCGACGACGCGGCTGGAGCATGCGCGCAGGCTCTACATCGAGGGCAAGGTTTCGCGGATCTTGCTGGCCGGTGCGGATGTCGCCGAGAGCCGCGCCACGCTGCAAAGTCGGGGCGTCAAAGACGAGGCCGTGATCGAGCTGCAAGCCGCGCAGCAGCGCGCGCAGCTTGCCGCCGCCAGACAGGCGCTCGAACGCGATCACCTGACCAGCGCGCTGCTGATCGCCGAGCCGGTCGAGATGCTGCGGCTGCTGAAGATCGCCCACGATCAGCGGTTGCGCCTGATGAGCGCGCCCGTCGGAGCCGACAGCGACATCAACATCGGCGGCGTGGCCCAGGAGATCGGGCGCTATTTCCGCTACGTGCTGCTCGACGGCTAGCGAGATGCGCGCCGGATACCTTCGCCCCGGCATGGACACATATTTTGTAACCTGTAGGATGCTATGAATCTTGAAACGATTGTTGAAGCGGCGATTGCTCGTCTCGATGAGACGAACCAGGCGCGTGAAACCGCGCTGGCTACGTCGCGCAGCCTGATTCGCCAGTGCGCCAACGCGATTCGCGCCACACATCGCCATGAGTGGGCTAGTGCCGAGACAATGCTGGGCGAGGCCGACCGGATCGCCACGGAGCTGCGCGCCCGCCTGACCGAACACTCCGCGATTTTGAACGCGGGCTACAGCCAGGATGCCTTCAAGGAGTATGCCGAGGCGCGGCTGGTCTATGCCATGGTGCGCGGCATCGATCTGCCCAGCCCGGAGCAGATCGCGGTCGAGCCTGCCGCCTATCTCAACGGCCTGGCCGAGGCTGCCAGCGAGCTGCGCCGCTATATTCTGGATGGCCTGCGCAAAGGCGATGTCACCACCGGCGAGCAGCTTCTTGAGGTGATGGACGACGTGTACAGCCGGCTCGTCACCGTCGATTATCCCGACGGCGTTACCGGCGGCCTGCGCCGCACCACCGACGCGCTGCGGGCCGTGCTGGAGCGCACACGCGGCGATCTGACGGCGGCGATCCGGCAAGATCACCTGATGGCCGCGCTCGCCCAGGTTGAGTCGCGGCTTCCGGCGCAGGAGTAGCCCAACAAACCGCATGTATGGTAATCAACCCTATGCAGAATATCTATAAAGCAAAAGCGCCGATGCGCATCGGATTCTTCGGCGGCGGCACCGATGTTAGCCCGTATCCTGAGCTGTACGGCGGCAAAGTGCTCAACTGCACGATCGATAAGTATGTGCGCTGTATGCTGCGGCCCACCGGCAAGCCCGGCGTGATCATCCGCTCGCTCGACCTCGCGACGATTACGCAGACGGTGGCGGGACGCGCCTGGAACGGCAACCTGCCGCTGCCGCAGGCGGTGATGAACGCGCATCCTGAGATCGACGGCGTTGAGATCGTGATGTTCAGCGACGTGCCGCCGGGCTCCGGCCTCGGCTCGTCGTCGGCGCTGGTGGTGGCGATGCTCAAGGTGCTGGATGCCGCCTTTGAGCTTGGGATCGGCCCGCACGATCTGGCGAAGCTCGCCTACCGCATCGAGCGCGAGGACCTGGGCATCTCCGGCGGCTGGCAGGATCAGTACGCGGCGGCCTTCGGCGGCATGAACGTCTACCACTTCGGCGCGGGCGATGCGATCGTCGAGCCGGTGGTTACGGATGAGTCGGCGCTGCTGGAGCTGGAGTCAACCCTGGTGATCGGCTTTATCGGCGATCGGCAGATGCTCACGCGCAACGTGGTCAACGATCAGGTCCGCCGCATGCGCGAGGGCGATACGCTGCGCTATCATCACGAGACGAAAGCATTTGTCGACGAGTCGGTCAAGCTGCTGCGCGCGGCACGCATCCCCGACTTCGGGCGCTTGCTGCACGAGGCCTGGGAGGTCAAAAAAGCCTTCTCGCCGCATATCGCCTCGCCGCTGGTCGATCAGGTCTATGCCATCGCCCGCGAGCACGGCGCGTGGGGCGGCAAGCTCTCCGGCGCTGGCGGCGGCGGCTTTATGTGCTTCTGCTGCCCCTTTGACCGTCGGCTGGAGCTTGAGGAGGCGCTGACCGCCGCAGGCGTGCGCGTGCGGCCCTTCTCCTTCACGCGCACGGGCGTTCACGCCTGGAAAGCGCAGCCGTAGAAAGGAACAAAGGAACAAAGGAACAAAGGAACAAAAAAAGCCCAAGATCCCTTGTTCTCTTGTTCTCTTGTTCTTTATCCATTGAAACCCATCTCGCGCAGCGCCTGCTCGGCCTCGCCGCGCTCCGACCACGGCAGCTTTCGACCGCTCTCGTAGATGATGCACGACTCGTGGCCTTTGCCGAGCAGCAGCACAATATCGCCGGGCTGCGCGCGCCGAAACGCCTCCCGTAGCGCCTGTGCCCGATCGGCGATCAGCAGATAATCGCGGCCCTCGCGCTTGCCCGTCCGCTGCACACCCGCCGCGATCTCGGCCAGAATCGCCTCGCGGTCCTCGTCGCGCGGATCTTCGTCGGCGATGATCACCAGATCGCAGTAGCGCCCGGCGATCTCGCCCTGGATCGCGCGCTTCTCGTGGTCGCGCTCGCCAGCCGAGCCAAAGACGCTGATCAGCTTGCCTTTCGTGAGCGGACGCATCATGCCCATCACCTGCTCGAACGAGTCGGGGTTGTGCGCGTAATCGACGACGACTGTAAACGGCTGGCCCAGCTCGACGCGCTCCATGCGCCCATTCACACCGCCGACCGCCCGCAGCGCCGCAGCAATCGCCGCGCCGGAGATGCCCTGCGACAGACCGACGCTCAGCGCCGCCAGCGAGTTGAGCACATTGAACTCGCCCGGAATCGCCAGATCGATCGCGACATCGCCCCAGGGCGTGGTAGCCGTGTAGCTCACGCCGTCGCGCGTCAGATCGACATCGTAGGGCCGCACCAGCGCCGAGGGATTGTGCAGCGCGTAGGTGATCACATCGGCAGCGCCCGCGGCGTCGATAAAGAACGGGGCGCTGGGATCATCCAGGTTGATCACCGCCGTCTTCCGCCCGCCCTGCCCGGCCTGTCCCACGTGCAGCAGCTCGAAGAGCCGCGCTTTGTCGCGGCGATACTGCTCGATCGAGCCGTGGTAGTCCAGATGCTCGTGAGTCAGATTGGTCAGCACCGCCACGTCGAAATCACAGTCGCCCACCCGGTTCCACTGCGGCGACAGCCCGTGCGACGACGCCTCGACTACCGCGTAGTCGCAGCCCGCGTCGAGCATCTCGCGAAGCATCTGCTGCACTTCGAGCGCCTCAGGCGTCGTCTGGCGGGTCAGATTGCTCCACCAGCGCGGCCCGATCTTGAAATCGACCGTCGTCATCAGGCCGCTGGTATGGCCTTCGGTGTCGAGCACATGCGCGATCAACGTCGAGGTCGTCGTCTTGCCCTTCGAGCCGGTAACACCCACCACCCGCAGCGCGCGGCCCGGATAGTCGTAGAACGCCGCCGCGATCGGCGAGAGCGCGGCCCGCGAGCACGGCACCCGCACGAACGTCGCCGTGTCGGGCATAGCCTCGGTCAGCGCCGCCTGATCTTCGTACACGATCGCCGCCGCGCCCTGCTGGAGCGCCTGCGGAATAAAGCGATGCCCATCGACATGCGTGCCTTTGATCGCCACGAACACGCTGCCGGGCACCACCTTGCGCGAGTCGTAGGTCACACCGCTGATCGCAACCTCACGCGCTCCCGTGACCTGTGCATCGGGCAGATCGGCGATAAGTTGGGCAAGATTCATGGATGATCCTTTTATACAAACAACGAACAAAGAACAGAGCGCAGGAGACTCCCTGCTTTGTTCTTTGTGCGCCCAAAGGGCACCCGGTTCGTTGTTCGCGTCTCACTCATCAAACAGCCACGTCGGCTCGTTGTACAGCCGGGCATGACCGCTGGCGATCCGCTCTGCGACCCACGCGGCGAACCAGTTTTGCTGCGCGGCGAACGTTGCGGAGCGCAGCATCGACAGCGGCGTGTTGAGCCGCAGCACCCGCCCAGGGATGATATGCCGCGTGATCCCGGCGGGCAGAATCCCGCCCGTGTTGGTCAGCTCCAGCAGATCGAGCTTGGTGTAGTGCCGGAAGATTACCGCGATCGTTCCCACTGGCAGGCTTGCCGGAGTGAGCCGCTCGTCGTGCGGCAGGCGCTGGATCGTCGACCGCTGCGCGTAGCACCGAAAGACTGTCTCCAGCAGATGCGCCTCATCGGAGAGCGCCGCGCCGCCTTCAATCGCCCAGGCATCGCCGTCGGATGAGATCAGCGCGCCGAGCAGTGCTCGCTCGCGGACGCTCCGCTCGGCATCCTGGGCATCGACCGCATAGATCTTGGCCTGATCGAGCGCGCGGAGCGCGCGGAGCAACGAATGCGTGTTGATGTTATGGAGCAGGTGCGCCCAGGTATGCAGCTCGATGCGCGAATCGACGTAGTTGACGATCTGTACCGGGATCGCCTCGAAGCCAAGCTCGCCCATCGCCGTGGTTCGAGTCGCCCCATCCAGCACCATCAGGCGGTCGGTGCGGGCATAGCGCGCCACGATCGGGGGATTGCGCAGCACATCTTCGCGCGCCAGATCGTTCATCAGCCGCGAGACGCGCGCAGGATCGGTCGACTCGTGAAGCACACAGCGCTCAAGCGCAACCAGTTGCAGATTCGGAAGAGGTTCGGGCTGCATCATTCGCCTCCGCCGCGCCGACGCTGCCATAGCCAGTAGAGCGGCGCGAGATAAACGCGATCATACGCGGGTAGGTAGCGCACGACGTGGCCGCCCCAGCCTTTTTTGAAGCGGTACACGCCGTACAAGGGATGTTCTTTCGCTGCTTGTTCCAGCCGCGCTTGCTCATCGCTCGACGCATGGGCCATCTGGCCGAACGCATCGGGAATGCCCCACAGATCATAGATCGTGCAGCCGCGCTCCCGCGCCCACTGGATCGCGTGCCATTGTAGCAGGTGATTCGCGCCCTGCTTCAGCCCGCTTTCGGTCGAGCCGCTGTACATATACGTCGCTTCCCGACCCCAGCCAAACACCAAAAACGCCGCGAGCGCCGCGCCATCGTGCTCCGCGATCAATAGCCGCGCCGCGTCGCCAAAGAGCCGCAGCGCCGCCTGGTAGTAGCCGCGTGCATGAATCGCGAAGCTCTGGCGCTCGCCCGTCGCCTGCATGATCGTATAGAACGTGTCCAGATCGGCGTCGGTAGTGCCGACGCGCACCGTAACGCCGTTACGCTCGGCCCGGCGCACATCCGCGCGATGGCCTTTCGAGAACGCGGCAAACAGCGCATCAGGCGCGGGCGTGAGATCCAGGTGGATCGACGAGCGCGGCTGCATCGGCGCGGCGACCACGAAGCGCTGGACCTGTAGCCAGGAGTGCAGGGCTTTCGTGGCGTCGCTCGTCTCCGGCATGTTGGGCTCAAGCCGCAGGAACGCGGCTCGCCGCCGCCGCGCGATTCGTTGGAGCGTCTGAAGCAGCGCGTAATTGAGCGTCTCGTCGGCGGCAAACAGCGGGCCGCGCGGCACATAGGCCACGGATAGGCCATAGAGCGGGCGAATCAACACCTGCGCGGCGGCGACCGCCGCGCCATCCGTGACCGACACCCGAAGCGGCTGCCAGCCAAACTGCTGCTTGAGTTCGCCCCAGGCCCAGCTCTGGAGCATATGCCCCTGCGCATGCTGCCCGACCAGTGTATCCCACGCGGTGGCATCGGTATGTTCGATCACCGCCAGCGATCTGGCGCTCTTCTCTGCGGTTTCCTGGCCTTGTACCATCGTGTGCATAGTCACTCTACAAATCGTACAGCGCGTACACCACTCGCCGCACGTGCTTCACATCTGCGCAAAGCGCCTGGCATCAGCGCTGCGGCTGCTCGCGTCGCCAGATCCGCTCGCCGAATCTATGCTGCCCATCGCCCACGGTGGCGGCGTAGGCGGTCATCACCTGCTCCATCCCCACAGCGCCGAACAGCTCGGCAAGCTGTGAGCGGTAGGCGCGGATCGCCGCCAGCTTGCGCTCCAGTGCCGCATCGATCGCGATCGCCTCAGGCACGAACTGCTCGGATAGCGCTGCTAGGCGCTCCGTCAGCGCGTGCGGCTGCCTGGCGGCATAGGGCGCGTCTTCGTACCAGACGACATCAGCGCCCTGCTCGTGGAGCATCAGACCGGCGGCGCAGACCAGTTGATGATCGACATGCTGGCCGACGCCCAGCGGCATGTAGAGCCGCGCCTGTGGCTGCTGTGCGTGAAGCTGCGTCAGGATCGGCTCTAGCGCCTCGGCCAGCGGATCGCCCGTGACCGGCGTGCCAAAGACCGCATCGCGCGCGCCATAGTCCGCCACGCGGTACGGCGCGTCCAGCTCACCGAGATGCAGGCCAGCGCAGCCCAGGCTCGCCAGCGCCCGCCGATCCTCTTCGCGACGCAGCCCGACCGGATCGTCGCCGAGCGCCCAGGCCGAGTGGAGATACTGCGCGAATGGCGAGAGTTCGGCGCTCGCTGCTGGACGACCGGCGCAGATCGTGACGACCAGCACGGGCTGGCCCCCGTCGACCTGGAGCGCGATCCTGCCGCCACATGATAGCACCGCATCGTCAAGATGCGGCGCGATATACACATGCTCGTAGCCACGAGCGGCGGTTAGCGATTCGATCAACATAGTCTCTGTATTGAGTTCAAAGTTCAAATGCCGCAGCAAAGGGTGAGACAATAGTAGGGGCCACCCCCACCCCCGGCCTACGCTGCGCTCGCCGCCCGGCCCTTCCTAGAAAAAGCCCAGCGTATCATCGCCCAGCATCAGCTCGGCCAGCGCCTCTTCAGCCGCCTCCTGAATCATCGGATCGTCGCTGTCGGTCAGCCGTTGCAGCAGCCGCCGCGCGGCCTCGCCGCCGATCTGGCCCAGCGCCCAGATCGCCGCCTGCGCCACTTCGCTATCGTCACCCTGCGCCAGCAGCAGCAGACGCGGCACCATCGCCTCGGCCTCTGTGCCAAACTCGCCGCTGGCACGCGCCGCCTCGTAGCGCAGCGCAGGCTCGGCGCTTTGCAGCTCTGCCTCGAACACCGACAGCCAGCGCGTATCAAGGCTATGGCCCATCGCCACCAGCGCGCTCTCCTTCAGCGCGCGCCGCCCTGAGGTGTACGCCTGCCCGATCACCGCCGTCACGTCATCGCCCTCGAAGTAGCCCAGGCTTTCGATCGACCTACGTCGCACCTCGTCGGGCTGATCGAGGTTGGACGCGCTGGCGAACAGCGCGCGCCGCACCGCCGCCGCTTCGCGGGCGGGCAGCTCTTCCAGACTTGCCAGATACGCAAAGCGGCCCAGCGCCAGCGCCACCTCCGCCCGCACGGCGGAGTCGGGATCATCCGCCAGCATCGGCAGCAGCAGCCGTAGCGTGCTCAGACGCTCGTCCTCCCACAGGCCACCAACCGCCGCAGCGCGCACCTCGGCGTCGGCGTCGGACAGGAGCGTGCTGAAGACATCGCGGAAATCGAACTCGGCGTTATCCTCGGCCAGCGCGACCAGCGCGGCGGCGATCTCGCGGCGGCGAGCCAGTTCGATGCCACGCCAGGCGACCAGAAAGTCGGGCTGTGCGTCGCGGCCAATATCGCTGAGCTGCCGCAGCTCCTTATGTTGCAGTTGACGGCGGGGATCGCCCAGCCGCGCGAGAGTCGTTGCAATCGTTGCCATAGCTTTAAAGTGTAAAGGTCCAAAGGTCCAGCGCATGCACGTCTGGCCTTTGGACCCTCAGATCACGCCTACTCGTCGTCTGGTTCTTCCTCGTCTGCTTCGTCATCCACCGTAACCGCAACCGGCGCGGGCTTGTAGTAGTACGCGCCCACCGTAGCCTCGTCGGCATAGTAGGCCGGATTCTCGCCCAGCAGGTGCTCAAGATAGGCCCGCGACATCGGACGCAGCACGTTGACGGCCAGATGCAGCTCGTTGAACTGAATCCAGTACATCGGCTCTTCCTTCGAGCCAAGCTGCTCGCCGACAGCCTCGAAGACATGCTCGATCACCAGATCGGCTTTCTTGCGGTCGTTCATCGGCAGCGGCTTGATGTTGCGCAGCTTGTTGTAGCGGCGCTGGCTCGGCAGCAGATCCTCGTCGACCGCCGCGTAGTACGTCACCGGCAAGAAGACGAAGCGGTTGCGCTTTTCCTCGAAGTGCAGCAGCTTCTCTTCCACCCCGCCGATCTCTTCGTACGCGACGGTAAAGCTGGTCGGATCTTCGGTCGCCGTCAGCGTCAGCAGCGTGCCCGGCACCAGATACTCGTGGAAGAAATCTTCAAGGCCCCAGATCCAGCCGCCACGATTGGGCGTCGGGAAGCGCACCTCCGCGATATAGGTCGAGTAGTGCTGCGGCGCTTCGATGCGCAGCGTGGCGGTGCGCTGCTCGTGCAGCAGCGGCTTCGGCATCAGCGATGCAAAGGCGTGGTTGAGCGCCAGCACGCCGTACTCCCACTCGAAGACGCTCAGATAGTGGCTGACCGATCCGCCTGTCACCGCCTCGGTGTCGTCGTAGCCGTCGACCTCGTAGGCGTAGAACTGGCCCAGGTCGCTCGCTTTGACGCGCTTCGAGCCAATCGCGGGCAGGCCCTTCGCCGACCATAGATGCTGGCCGCCGGTGCCGACGAACTCAAAGTCCTTCTCGCGGCTCAGACGGTAGTTCAGGCCAAAGCGGAAGACCTCGAACGAGTTTGTGCCGGGCCGCTCCCGATACACGTCGCTGAGCACCGCAACATCGCTGACAGGCTCGCCCTGCTCGACGATGTAGTCGCGGATACGGCGCAGGTCGTTCTTGCCGAAGTTGGGCAGCGCATCCGATACGTAATAGGTTGTGCCGAAGGAGACGACGCGGCGCAGCGGATCTTCGGAGAACGCCGCCGCGACCTCGGCCTGAAGCGCCTCGCCGAACTGGGCCATCAGCGTCTCGATCGATTCCTTCAGATCGACCGCCGTGCCGTCGCTCAGGGTGATCGCGGTGTTCGGCAGGGCGGGCCGCCTGACCGGAGGCGGCGCGGCCTCAACCGGCGTGGCCTCGACCGGCGCTTCCGCCGTGGCCTCGACCGACGCTGACTCCCGCACTTCCGCTGGCTCCTCGACCGACGGAACGACGAGCTGCTCGTCGCCACTCGTCTGGCCCGCCAGCGCGCGCCAGTAGTTCGAGATCTGCACCGGCTCGACGGTGGTCAGGGGCGGGCGGACCGTGGTGACAATGTTGTTAATATCTTCGACCGGCAGTGGCCGCACCGGCTCGTACAAGCGCTGTGCGAACGTATGGCGCTTATCGGCGGGCCGCTCGCTGGAAACGCCACGCCGCGAGGTGACAATAAAAACAGTATCGTTACGCTCTTCGCGCGCAAAGATCGCCGGGTTCGCGGTGATCGCCGCCGCAAGCTGTGGCAATATCTGGTCAGGTGTAGAGTTATCTTGTTCGGCAAAAAAAGCGGCGAGATTGTCGAGCGATTGGCGAATCAGCGCATCGCGCGAATTCAATGATCCCTGGCCGGCCATAATCTCAAAAATCCGGCGAGCAAGCGCCTGCTCCTCAGCGCTTCCAGCAAATTGAAGCTGCGTCGCCAAGGCCATTAAGCCACCTCCTCAGGAAGGACGAGCTCTTTTAGAATTGCGACATAGCGCTCTGTCAGCGCCTCCAGGCTTTGGGGCTTCCCCGTCTGCCGCAGCCATTGGATCAACTGTTCAAGTCCCGTTTCGCCGACGCGAACATTACGAGCATCCATAACGCACTTTCGCTCCTCTGCCCAATTATCAAGATGATACCTGACGCTGATGGAATGTGTCTCCACACCATCACGCCACTATCACAAGACGTCTATTTCTAACGCTGCAAAGCGCAAAGGACAACAGCGCGCACCAGCGTGCTGCTCTTCTTTGCGCTCTGCTACGACATAATTATAGGTTATGGTGAACGGAAAGGCAAACGAGGCGCGATCGTCGGTTCGCGGCACCGCTCGATTGCCGCTCAGCGCAGCCTGTAAGCTCCTGCATGAGTAGGGATTCACCAGGCGAGTCGCCATGCTCCTGGCCCGTGGCGCGCGAGCGGCGAGCATCTGCCTGTTTAGCTGCCCGGACTTTTTTCATTCGGCGAGGGTGGCGGCGGTGCCGAGCTAAGCTGCGGCCCTTCCGCGTATTTTTCGGCATAATTATCGAGGACAAGCGACGCGCCTGCCTGCTGATCACCTGTCCAATCGGTCATCCCGCGCAGCGCCTGGCTGACGCTTCTCTGGATATTCGCCAGCGCTTCGGGCACCGTGATGCTGGCGGAATTGGCCGCATTCTGGAGCGCCTCCATGGTGATATTGCGCGGATCGCCATGATTATCAAATACATTCTCGCAGCCACCGCGAGTTAAGCACATACCAGCCTCCATTCAAAACACCGCTCGCTCCTCGCACAACCGCAGCCGACAGGATTGGACTCCAGCTATAGAGCTATCGCGCGGGGTAGCAAGATGAAGACCAGCAGGAACTTTCTGTCAGATCGTGACGTCTAAGGAATAACACCCACACGAACAGATTAATGGAGGAATCATGAATATGCGCTTATCGACACTTGTCGCCGCGTTTGCGCTTGCGATGCTCGCCGTTGTGATTGGCGCACTCGTCGCGGTGTGGAGCCGCCCCCAATCGATCGTGGCGGCTACCAGCACTTCCCCGGTACGGCAGATCACCGTCGTTGGCAAGGGCGAGGCCAAGGCCACTCCCGACAAAGCCAGCGTCCAGCTTGGCGTTCAAACCGAGGCCGAAACCGCCCGCCAGGCACTCACCGACAATAACGGCAAAATGCAGGCGCTGATCGACAAGCTCAAAGAGCTGGGCGTCGCCGAAAAAGACATCCAGACCAGCAACATCAGCATCTATCCCCGCTACGACGACAAAGGCCGCGATGTGCTGGGCTATCAGGTCAGCAACACCGTCACCGTCACCATTCGCAACATCAGCCAGACCGGCGAGCTGCTCGACAAGGTTGTAGATGCCGGGGCGAATAGCGTGATGGGCATCGCGTTCACCATCGATCAGCCGAGCGCCGTCGAGCAGCAGGCGCGCGACGCCGCGATCAAAGATGCGCGGGCGCGGGCCGAGGCGATGGCGCAGGCGACCAGCGCCAACCTTGGACAGGTGCTTAGCATCACCGAGAACATCGGCGCGACACCGCCGCCGGTCTACCCAATGGCGGAGCGCTCCGCGATGGCTGCCGATGCCGCAGCGGTCCCGATCCAGTCTGGCGAGCAGACGATCAACGCGCAGGTCCAGATCACCTATGAGCTGAGGTAATCCTCCCATCCTCCACACCGTCCAGGCTGACGGCAAGGAAACGACCATAGGGCACCCCAAGCTGGGGTGCCCTATCTGTTAGCGTTTGCTCTTGCTCGCGCACGATCGACGAACCATGTCGGGAAAGACAGGGGAATATGTGGGAAACACCCTACACCCCCGGCCCGACGGCGCGCTGGTATCTCAGACGAAGCGCGAGAGCTCCTGCGCCGTACGCTTCATATCCAGAAAGACCATGCCCAGCTTCGCGCGGCTATGCGCCAGCGCCGTCAACACGGCATCCTGCCCGATCGCCATCAAGATCACATAGCCTTCTTCACCACGCACGAAGACCTGATCGAGTGTACCGCGACCCAACTCGCCTGAGATTCGCTCGCCCAGCGATAGCATCGCCGCGCTCATCGCCGATACGCGATCTTCCTCCACATCCGCCGGCAAGGCCGATGCCATAATCAGACCGTCGACGCTCACGACCGCCGAGGCTTCAATATCAGGTGTATTCATCTGTAGCGCTTTGAGATGCCGGACCATCTCATCGGTTCGTGTAGCCATGTACTCCTCCGTATCGGCTCCTGGCCGGTGTACTCGCATTGGGGAAAGGCAGATTGACAGCAGTTACGCGGTGGCTTTACCGGGCCTTCGGCAGAGCGGTAGCGCAGATTTTTTGTGTGTCGGTCCACGCTGAACGCACAGACCGACACACTTCTGAATCCTTGCTGCCACAGACTCCTGCATCTAGCATGTGGCAGCCCGACCACGTACATCCTGTTACTGAAGGAACCAGGCAATTGCAGCGGTTCTTGCTGAACAGGATTGTACTATAAGCCCTTGGGGGCCAACAACTATCCTACAGGCGTCTGCGGTCCTGTCGTATGATCCCCACCTGCCACGCGGGGCATAGGACGCTCGAAGTCCGAACTAGGGGGTTGGTTTTTGGAGCGCCGCGCCCGCCGTAGCGATCGCTTCGCCGGGCGTCGCCGCGTTTGACATCACGCTCCGCAGCATATCGTTAAGCGGTCGCCAGAGGTTCGCGGCGGTTATGTCGCTCATCAAGGGCTGGGCCTCGCCAGCGGCAGCCATGACTGGCTGCATCGCATCATCGACGGCCACCTGCCGATGAACCGGCAAGACCTGACCACGGCTCCAGAGGATCTCCTGCGATGAGCGCTCGACCATGTAGCGTAGAAAATCTTGTGCGGCTGCCCGCTGCTCCGCCGAGATCACCGTGTTGATGCACAGCGCCTCCGACAGCACCAGCGCTTTGGGAGCCGCCTCAGGCGTAAGGCCCGGCAGCGGCGCGATCCCCACACTGTCCGCGCCCCAGACCTGCGCGTAGTTCGAGCGGCGGCGCAGCCAGTCGATCGCGCTCAGGACACGGCCCTGCTGCATCACCGCATCGACGGCGCTGAAGTCCGGCGACGCGATCACCTGCTCGTTCGCCTGCAAGCTCTTCAGCCACTCCAGCCAGCGCAGCGTGGCCTCCCTGCTCTGCGAGGCAAAGGCCGGCTGGCGCTGATCGTCGAGCAGCGCGCCGCCGAACACATTGAGATACGGCAAGGTTGTTTCCAGTGAGAGGTAGTAGCCCAGGCTCAGCGGTCGCTGCTCCGCCGGTTGGTCGCGCCGCGACGCATTGAGATCAAGCACCTGCTCGAACGTCGTGGGCGGCGCGTCGGTCTGACGCCGATCGTAGAACAGCGCCAGCGTATCAAAGCTGATCGGCAGGCCATACAGTTGGTCGTCGAAGCGCGTGCCGTCGAGCGCCTGGGGCAGGAGGTCGCCCAGCGCGTCGGCGCTCAGCGCATCGTCGAGCGGCGCGATATACTGGCGCTCCGCCAGCTCGCCCACATACCGCCCCATGAGCAGCACGATCTGCGGCGCTGATCCATCGGCGACGCTCAGGCTGTAGGCGCGGATAATATCTGTGGCGGGCTGCGCTTGGAGGCTGATGCGCACATCGGGATGGGCCTGCTCGTAGCTGCGGGCAAGATTGTTGAGCGCGTCGAGCTTTGCCCCCGACCAGCTATGCCAGAGCGTCAGGCGGACAACAGACGTCGGCTGCTGCACCGCAGGGTCCGGCGAAGCCACCGGCTGCCGCTGCGCGGTTGTAGCTGCACAGGCCGGAAGCAGGCAAAGAGCCGCCAGAAACACGCAGCGCAGGAGCAGGGTGAGGCGTCTCATAGCGGCATTATACCCCAGCTTCTCGGATTGAAGGCTTAGCTGCATAGCATGATTCGGATACAGGTTGTCATGGCGCGGCATCCAAAACAAAAACCTCTCGATTCAGAAGTGAACCGAGAGGTTACTGGAGCCAACAGTGGGACTCGAACCCACGACCTGCTGTTTACGAAACAGCTGCTCTACCAGCTGAGCTATGTTGGCGACGGCGCATATGATAACACAAGCGAGTCGGTTCGTCAAACCAATTGTGCCCGAACATTCACCGCCTCGCTGCGGTGTTCCAAGTTCAATCCAGGGATCAGGAGTCGGGGGTCAGGAAGTTTCAAGTTCAACGTTCAAAGTTTCAAGTTCCCTTTGATCTTTGTTGGTTCCCCTGCCCCCTTGTTCCTTTGTTCTATCGTCCCCGGCCTAGCGGCACTAGTGCCGGTGATGCCCGGCTCCATAATCGCCGTGCGCGGCGGCGGTCGCGTCGGACAGCGGCTTCGGCTTGGGCGGCGGTAGCTCGAACGCGATCCGCGTGCCGCCAAAGCCCAGGTTCTTGAGCATCACTTTGCGCTTGAGCGCCTGGATATTCTGGGTATTGAGCACCCCCTTGGGACAGTCTGTGGTGCAGTTGAAGATCGTATGGCAGCGCCAGGCACCTTCCTCGGAGCCTGCCAGCGCCAGCCGCTCCTGGGTTGCGGTATCGCGCGTATCAAAGACGAAGCGGTAGAGCCGCGTCAGCGCCGCCGGGCCGTAGTACTCGCCGTTGCTCCAGACGATCGGACAGGCCGACGAGCAGCAGCCGCACATGATACACAGCGTCGCATTGTCGATCTGCTCGTACTCCTCCGGCGACTGGCGGCGCTCCTTCTGTGGCGCTGGCGTGTCGTTGATCAGATACGGCATCATCGCCGCGTCCTTGGCAAAGAACGGGTCCCAGTCTACTACCAGATCGCGCAGCACCGGAAAGCCCGGCAGCGGGCTAACCGAGACTTCGGGCGAGTTCAGATCGCCGACACGAGTATTGCAGGCCAGACGATTGCGCCCGTTGATCAGCATGCCGCACGAGCCGCAGATCGCGGAGCGGCACGAGCGCCGAAACGTGACTGTGCCATCCTGGTACCACTTGATCTGATGCAGCGCATCGAGGACCGTCATGTCGCCCTCGACATCGACCGTGTATACCTGATAGCGCGGCGTCACGTCCACCTCAGGATCGAAGCGATGCACGCGAAATCGAACTTCCATCTAGTGCTCCTTGAGCGAGAACAGAGAACCGGTGCATTTCCTGGTGTGCTTTGTGCTCTGCTCTTTGTTCTAATACTTCCGTTCTTCCGGCTGGAAGCGCGGGCCTTCGGGGCCATACCGCACCGGCTTATAGGTCAACTGCGGGCGGCCATCCGCGCCACGGAACGCAAGCGTATGCTTCATCCATTTGGCGTCGTCGCGCTTCGGGAAATCGCGGCGGGCATGAGCGCCCCGCGACTCCTCACGGGCCAGCGCTCCCGCGACGATGCACTCCGAAAACTCAAGCAGATGCGACAGCTCAAGCACATCGACCAGCTCGGTGTTGTACTTGCGGCCCCTGTCGTCGAGCGAGATGCGCTGGAAGCGCTCGCGCAGATCGTTGATGATCCCAAGCTGCTGCGTCAGCTTGTCGGGCTGGCGGAACACACCCGCGTTGCCGAACATCGTCGCCTGTAGCTCTTTGCGAATATCGGCGTGGTTCTCACTGCCGCGACGGCTCAGCAGCTCGGCGACCTCATCCTCGGCCTGCTTCAAGGCATACGCGGGCATCGGCGCGAGGCCCCTGCCGTCCCTGGCCTCGCCGAGCAAGAAGTTGGCGATCGTCTGCCCCGTGCGCCGACCAAAGACCGTCGCCTCAAGCAGCGAGTTAGTGCCCAGCCGGTTCGCGCCGTGGACCGACGCGCAGGCGCACTCGCCTGCCGCAAAGAAGCCCACGATCACCGTATCCTGGCCGTCGATCGTCGTCACCACGCGACCATCGGCGTCGGTGGGAATGCCGCCCATCGAGTAGTGCGCGGTCGGCTGGATCGGCACCGGCTCCGTCACCGGATCGATACCCAGGTAATCGCGCGCCAGCTCGGTGATCTGCGGCAGCCGCTCGTCCAGCTTCTTCTTGCCCAGGTGACGCAGATCGAGCAGCACATAGTCGGCGTTCGGCCCTGCGCCGCGACCCGCCTCGATCTCAGCGTAGATCGCGCGCGAGACAACATCGCGGGGCGCAAGCTCCATCCGTCCGGGCGCGTAGCGCGTCATAAAGCGCTCGCCGAGGCCATTCAGCAGGTAGCCGCCCTCGCCGCGCGCGCCCTCCGACAGCAGGATGCCGTGGGAAAAGAGGCCAGTCGGGTGGAACTGCACAAACTCCATGTCTTCGAGCGGCAGCCCGACGCGGTAGGCTGCGGTAATGCCGTCGCCCGTGGAGGAAAAAGCGTTCGACGTGATCTTGAAGGCGCGACCGTAGCCGCCGGTGCCGAACATCGTCGCCTTGGCCTGGATCGTCTCGATCTGCCCGGTGCGAATATCCATCACCGTGATGCCACGGCAGATGTTATCCTCGACGACCAGCCCCAGCATATACGATTCGGGATAGACCTTGATGTCGTAGCGCACCAGCTCGCCGTAGAGCGTGTGCAGCAGCGCGTGGCCCGTGCGGTCGGCGGCGTAGCAGGCGCGGGGATTGGCGTGACCGCCGAAGGGCCGCTGTGCGATCCGGCCATCCGGCAGGCGCGAGAACGGCACGCCCATATGCTCAAGCTCATAGATCGTCGGCGCGGCCTCGCGGCACAAAATCTCGATCGCGTCCTGGTCGCCGATAAAGTCAGCGCCCTTGACGGTATCGTACATATGGATCTGCCAGTTATCCTGCGGATTCTCCTCCGAGTCCGGCACGGGCATCTGGTTTTCATCGTAGCGCACATTGCCGAGCGGCGCGGCGATGCCGCCCTGCGCCGCGCCGGAGTGCGAGCGCGTGGGGTAGATCTTGGAGACGATCGCGATGTCGGCCTGGGGAGCCTTGCGCCGAATCTCAACCGCACAGCGCATCCCGGCCAGCCCGCTGCCGACGATAATCACATCATGGGTAATCACAGCGTTTCACCTGATTTCTAGTCTGCGATGTGGCACGCGGCAGCATAGCAGCGATGCTGCGCCACGCGCAATCTTTAACGGGTCATCGGCAGATCCATGATCGCCAGCAGCGTCAGCGAGCCGTCGAAGAGCGCCACCAGGCCGACGATCAGCAGCAGGATCGTCGCCATCCGCCGAATCGCGGGGCTGGTCGACCAGTCGTAGACCACGTTGCGCACGCCGTTCAGACCATGAAAGATCGTAAAGGTCAGCAGACCAATATCGTTGATCGCGTACAGCACGGGATACAGCTCGAAGCGCCGATTGACCAGCTCGAACGTCAGACGATTACCGGTCGTCACGTCGGCGAAGTGGTTGAACCACATATGCACGGCCAGGAACAGCACCAGGCCGTACGCCGTCACCCGTTGCAGCACCCACGGAAGCGTGCCGCGCTGCGGCGCGTGGCGCACCCGCTGCGGCTGGGCAGTTACATTGCCGATGACTCGATCTTGCATTGCCATAGCTGCTTCCTATCTAGCCGCTGCCGTCGCGGGCAGGTGAGAAAACGTCATGACCGCCGAGAAGAAGAGCACGCCAAGGGTGACGGCAAGCGCGATCCAGAAGAGCTGCCGCTGATTGCGCAGGCCCCAGCCCGCATCGAAGGCCAGCAGCCGGATACCGTTGAGCGCATGGAAGAGCACCGCTGCTACCAGCAGCAGATCCATCACTTTCCAGAAGGGCGTCTGGAAGACAGCGAGCGCTTCGTCGAAGGCTTGCGCGCTGCGTTGGGCAGCCCGCAGATCGTAAATGTGCAGGAGCAGGTACGCACTGAGCGCCAGCCCCGACAAACGATGCAGCAGCCAGGCCAGCATGCCCACGCCGCCCCGGTAGCGATCCGCAAAGGTTCGATTCACGACGAAACTCCTTTCAACCCAGCATCTGCAACGAGCGATTCTAAGCGCGTTCCCCCACGGCAAGATCCACAGCGAACAGCGCCGAAAGATGCTACCTCCGGTTCCGAGTTTCAAGCTTCGAGTTCCGAGTTCATCGAACGTTGAGCTTTCGTCCCCGGCCTCTCGGCGCACGAGCGCTCTCTTCCGCAAGCGCAAAAAAGAAGCGGCTTGCGAGATTCGTTCGCAATTGCCGCTTCCATTATAGCGCAGATCACTGTAGGCGTTACGCCTGCGCCGCCGCCCGAAGGCCACCACCGCTACTGCTGGCGGTTCGGATCGTTCGAATCGTAGATTCGCGCGCCGCCCTCATCGCCTGACGTGCTGGGCGGATTGCCGAAGGGCTGGTTCGGCTGGTAGCTGCCAGCGGGAACATAGTCCGCCGTGGTGGGGGTGCCCTTCCACATCATGCCGCCGATCGCGCCGCCGATCAGCATCAAGATAAAGTTGATGATGCCGCACATGAACCCCGCGATGCCGAGGCCGAGGCCCAGAAAGCTGCCTACGTCAACATCGCCGACCTCAGGATTCTGTTGGGCCGCCTGCTGCAAACCCTGACTGATCGCATCCTGAAAACCAGGAATATATTGCACCAGCAGGAATACGAGGACGCTCCCGATCAGCACAACAGTTCCGGCAATTGCACCTGCCGTGAGCCCGCGCCCGGTGCCCTGGCCCGGTCCCGCGCCTGTGGTCTTGGCCCCGGTGTAGCCCGCACCCCAGCCGAGCGCGATCACGGAGCCGAAGCCGAGGATCATATTGACACATGGGATCGGAATCAGGAAACCGCCAAGAAACGCCAAGACCGCGGCAAGACCAAACACTAATCCAGCGCGCACAGTTCCCGACATCTTTACTCCTCCTTGTATGAGCTATGCAGCCATCTGTTCTTGCAGAGCTTTGGGCCTGCGGCAGCAGCGAAGATATCCTGACCAATCCAGGACCGCTCCACCGCAGGGCCGCTCAGACGACCGCGTAACTCCTCGTGCTTAAAGATAGGGGGAGATCTGCGATCTCCCTGCCATCAGCATCCGATTAACCACCGCTCGTGGCAGCATTTATGACGAACGGCGTGATCACAATTGCAGCAATAATTAAGCCGACGACCCACTGCGCCAAGATTGCGGCGACAACCGCGATGATCGCAGGGGTTTGACCGAGGTTCATGCTGGAGCGTGACGCGAGATAGCCCAGGTAAAGCTGGTACACATACGCCGCCAGGGTCACTGGCAGAAGCAGACAGTTGAGGCCGGGAATCGCCGATACAATCCCGGTGATTGCCAGCAGCGGCGCGGTATAGAGCGCGCAGGTGTAGAAGACCTCGTCCTGCGAGCCGGTGCCGCCCTGCTGCTTGCCGACGAAGTACAGCACGAAGGCAAAAACGGTAAATCCGAGGAGCGTGGTGAGCAGACCTGCAATCAACCCCCCGATAGCAGCCGCAACGCCGGTGAAAATGAGGTTGAAGATGAAGCCGACGATACCGGCCAGCGCGGCGGCAACGCCGACATAGATCAGCGCGTCGCGCATTCCGCCACGCCGTTCGTACTGCTCGAATGTCGAAACGCTGGGCCGGGTGAGAACGACGATGCTGCTGTTGATCATCTCCGACAACGAACTCGTGGACGTGTTCATGGTGGCCTCCTGGTGAACACTACGTGGTGAATATACGTCTTCCGCAGTGGTGGGTTGCGGTCGTACGTCATGTGTGGGTGCCTGGGTTGGTTGGGTATCGGCGGCTGGGACCAGCGCGAAGATGAGCACCAGCGATCCGTCCGATCGCCGCTCAGCGGGTGCTGCGCACGGCTGGACGTACACAGCCGCGCGCCGTTATTCGAGCGTCGCCAGCGTCTCACCGGCCTGTACCGCCGCGCGCTCCGCTACGCGCACCTCTTTGATCGTCCCGGCGCGCGGCGCGGTGATCTCGTTTTCCATCTTCATCGCCTCGACGACAAAGAGAACATGCCCAGCCTCGACCTGCATGCCCGGCTGCGCGCGAACGGCCACGACCGTCCCTTGAATCGGGCTGAGCACGGCGTTCGGATCGGCGGCGTGAGCTTGCTTCTTGGCTGGCGCTCCACGGCGGGGACGCGCCGCAGCGGACGCGCCGTTGCCGGAGGCTCCGGCTGGAAGATCGGGCTGCGCCACGCGCACCTGGAAGCGGCGTCCGTTGACCTCCACGTCGAATGTCCGCGTGCTGCTGGCCGTCGCCGCTCCATCGTCGGCCATGACCGGCCCTTGCGGCTGCGCCAGCGCCTTGAGATCGGCCTCGGCGATATGCTGCCCGATGAAGCGAACCGTCGCCGCGCCGCGCTCGAAGGCCGGGTGCTGCATTACCTGCCGGTGGAAGGGGATCGTCGTGCGCACGCCGCCGATCGTGAAATCGTCCAGCGCGCGGCGCATGCGGGCAATCGCCTCGGCGCGATCCTGGCCCCACGTCACCAGCTTTGCAACCAGCGAGTCATAGAACTGCGGGATCGCCACACCTTCGGTGTAGCCGCTATCCACGCGCACACCGAAGCCGTGCGGCTCGCGGTACTCGCTGATCAGCCCCAGCGATGGACGGAAGCCATCGGCGGGATCTTCGGCGTTGATCCGGCACTCGATCGCATGGCCGCGCAGCTCGATCTCGTCCTGGGTCCACGGCAGGCGCGCGCCCTGCGCCACCGCGATCTGCCACTTCACCAGATCGATCCCCGTCACCTGCTCGGTGACGGTATGCTCGACCTGGATGCGCGTGTTCATCTCCAGAAAGTAGAACTGCCCATCCTCGAAGAGAAACTCTAGCGTGCCCGCGCCGGTATAGCCCACGCGCTGCGCCAGCCGCACCGCTGCCGCGCCCATCGCGGCGCGAATGTCGGGCGTGATCGCGGGCGACGGGCTTTCCTCGACGAGCTTCTGGTGCCGTCGCTGGATCGAGCAATCGCGCTCGCCCAGATAGAGCACGTTGCCGTGCGTGTCGCCGAGAATCTGGATCTCGATGTGACGCGGATCGGTGATGTATTTCTCGACATAGACCTCGTCGTTTTTGAAGTACGCCGCCGCCTCGCGCCTGGCGCTCTCGAACGCCGCCTGCACCTCGCCGGGCTGCGTCACCACTTTGAGGCCACGACCTCCGCCTCCGGCGCTGGCTTTGATCGCGATCGGGTAGCCAAACGACTCGCCGAGCCGCTGCACCTCGTGCGCCGTTTCGACCGGCTCCGTCGTGCCGGGCACGATCGGCACATCTGCCGCGATCGCCTCGTTGCGCGCGGGCACTTTGCCGCCCATGCGATCCATTGCCTCCGGCGTCGGCCCGATAAAGACCAGCCCGGCCTCGCGGCAGGCGCGCGCGAAGTGGGCATTTTCGGCCAGAAAGCCGTAGCCCGGATGAATCGCGCCTGCGCCCGCGCGCCTGGCGACGCTGATGATCGTCTCGATCTGGAGGTAGCTCTCGGTGGCCGGGGGCGGCCCGATCAGATACGCATCGTCGGCGTAGCGCACATGGAGCGCGTCCCGGTCGGCCTCGGAGTAGACCGCGACGGTCCGCAGGCCAAGCTCCTTACACGCGCGCATCACCCGTAATGCAATCTCACCGCGATTGGCGATAAGGACAGTTGAAAACAAGCTGGACTCCCAACCAATGCAAGAAGAAACAACGGACGGATTGAGAACCTGAGCCGTCTAGCGGCCTACAGGCCCACGATCCCATAAAGGCCGCTCGTGCCCCGGCGTAGTCGCTCGATCGTGTTCCAGCGCGGCGGCGTGGTTAGCTTCGTGGGCTGCAAGCTCTGCACCGACAGCTTCGCGGCAGCCTGCCAGCCGCTCTCAGCCGCCTGATCGGCGGGCGCTGCCTGCCCTTCTGCGCTAAGGTAGGATTGTACCGCAATAATCGCCGCAACGATCTCGTCGGGTGATTGACGGTCGGCGCTGGCGAGTGGCTGAGTCTTCACGGCTGGCTATCTCCATCACCGATACCGGGTCTGATCGCGAGCATCGGACGAAGCAAAGCGGTTGGATGCGGCTATTATATGCGAGTAAGCGAAATCAGCGCAACTACGCGCCCTCAGGCCGGAGGATGAATGAACAAAGGCTTAAACGGCTTGCTCCCCTGTGGCTTGTTCTCGCTTCTTCCCCTTGTTCCCTTGTTCGTTTGTTCCTTTGTTTCCATGACTTGCCAGCAGCGTGATCGCCACGACACGCCAGCGCCACTGTGCCAGCCGCCCCAGGCCTGCCCGCTCGAACCATGTGTCCAGCGCTGGCAGCGGTGGAAACGCAACACCGCCAGGGACTAAGACGCGCTGCACGATCCGCCCCCAGCGGCTCTGCGCCTCCACCAGATTCATGCAGAAGAAACGGCCTCCGGGCTGGAGCACCCGCTGAATCTCGCGCAGCGCCGCCTGCTGATCGCCGATCTCGTTGAGCGAGCCGCCCATGCCCACGCCCGCCGCAACGCCATCGCCAATCGGCAGCGATTGCGCGGATGCGCGAATATACGAGATCCGCTGCCCGCGCTGTCGCGACAGGCTGCGCGCCTGGTGCAGCATCGGCCACGCATGATCGACGCCCACAACGATCGCGCCCGGCACGGCCAGGGCACGCGCGTACAGCCCCGCCGAGCAAGCCACGTCCATGTACATCTGGCCGTCGCGTGGCTGCACCAGGCCGCGCAAGAGCGTCAGCTCTTCCCGCAGCGGAAAAGCCCGACCGGAGAGCAGGCTCAGCGAGA
>DASUTC010000196.1 GCA_036374795.1 Herpetosiphonaceae bacterium | reverse complement strand
GTAGTAGAGCAGCGTCGTTTTGTAGAGCCGCGACAGCCTGCCGATGCCCGGACGCGGCAGATGCACCGCGCCGACCTCGCCGAAGCGCGACGGCTCGCGCAGCTTCGACGGGATCAGCGCCAGCGTGTCGGGGGCGATCCGCCGCAGCTCGCGCAGCGTCGTCCAGGTCTGGATCGCGTTGGCCGACTGTAGCGTCAGGCTGGTAGGATAGGCAAGGTAGCAGATCCGCATTGCAATAATCGTTCTCTCCAGTTCGGGTCACTCGCAGCGCTGACGCTCAAAGTTCCGAATACTCATGCCGCTGCTTGGTCGCAGGCCAAGCCGGGCATAAAATGGTTGAAGATCGGCGTCGCACATCAAATCAATCATATACAAATGCTGAAGCCGATCGAGCATCCTGCGCACGAGTTCGGACCCAATTCCCTCGCCGCGACGCGCCTCAAGCACTTCCAAATGGGGAATATAGGCACAGGAAACTCCGTCGCTGATGGCGGTAATGTACCCGACGACGCGCTCGGTATCGGTGTCGATCGCCAGCACAAGATAATCGCTTCCGTTCAGCATGCGTAACAGCGTTTCTGAGGACGGGCGATGCAGCCAGTGGGAGAAGAATCCTTCCAGCTGGCTCGCGGTAAGCGTCTCGGTTGAATGCGTGTAGCGTATCATAGTCCAGAGTTCCATCTAACGTGGCGGCCTAAGTGTAGCACATATGCAGCGCCGCATTGTGCCGGAGATTAGACCAAAGTCGGACTTGCGTATGACGTTACGTAACCCTTTATACTCCTGCGCAGAAAGGAGGAACGACTTGGATCGACGGTTCTACCAAACCGGACAGTTTGCGCAAAAAGCCGCCGTGTCGGTGCGCACCTTACGCTTTTACGACAAGGTAGGACTACTGTCGCCTTCGCAGCACACGGAGGCAGGCTACCGGCTGTACACCGACGACGATCTCGTGAGTCTGCAACAGATTCTCGCGCTCAAGTTCCTGGGCTTTCCGCTTGAGGAGATCAAGCGCTATCTCCAGACGGACCCGCGACGATTGCAAGAGGTGTTAGCCAGGCAAAAGGCGATGATGCGCGAAAAGCGCACGCAGCTCGATACGATCATTCAGGCGATCGAGCAGGCGGAGAAGCTGATGAGCACCGGTCCATGCGACTGGGAGCCGATTGTACACGTTATTCAGGTGATTCAAATGGAGCAGAACAACGATTGGGTCAACAAGTATTTCACGCCGGAGCAGCGCCGGACGATGGACGAGCTGAGCAATAGCTCTTACTCCGATGAGGCTCGCCAGCAGCTCGCGGCGCGCGGCCCGTGGACCGAGGAAGATCAGCGGCGCGTCGATCAGCAGTATGCCCATCTGGCCTCGGAGCTGAAGCGTGTCGTCGCCGAGGGCAAAGATCCCGGCAGCCCGGAGGCGCAGGCTCTCGCCAAGCTCCAGATCGATCTGCTGCACCAGTTCACCCAGGGCAGCCCTGAGATCACAACGGGCTTGAAGAAGCTGTGGCAAAACCACGAGGCCCTACCCGCAGAAAAGCGTCCGTTCTCGATGCCGTGGAGCGATGAGGAGGGCGCGTTCCTGTCGCAGGCGATGGCGATCTACCAGCAGCGGCAGGGCGAGTCGGGCGAGGCGTAATGCCGGATATGTAGCTGCGAGGGCGGTATCAGCCCTCGCAGGATCGCTCGTTATGTGCAGTTCCGCCACTACCGCCGACCATCCTCATCGCGCAGCGCTGTGCAGCACGTCGTAAAAAACATCTTCCACGCGCTCGACCAGCGCCTCCTCGCGGAAGCGCGTTTCGATCGTCGTGCGACCGCCCGCGACCAGCCGCTGCCGCAGCTCCGCATCGCCGAGCAGCGTCAGGATGCCGCGCGCCAGATCAGCGGGATCGTCGTAGCGGGTGAGCCAGCCGTTGACGCCGTGCTGCACCGTCTCGTTGACCACCGGAATATCGGTTGAGATCAGCGGACAGCCTGCGGTCATCGCCTCAAGCAGCGTCAGCCCAAAGCCCTCGTAGCGCGTCGGCGTGACATACAGATCCGCCGCCCGGTAGAGATTGACCAGCTCCGTATCCTCGACGCGGCCAAGCACGCGGATGCGATCGACGATCCCCAGGTCGCGCGCGATCTGCTCCAGCCTGGCCCGATCCTCCTGGTTCAGCCCCGACACCATCAGCGCCGTCGCGGTCGGATGCTGCTCCAAGACCGTCGGCAGCGCCCGCAGCAGCAGATCGTAGCCTTTGCGCGGCGAGAGCTGGCCGATGAACAGCAGCGCCGGACACGGCAGATCAAGCCGGTGCTGCGGCGCGGCCTCGATCGCCGCGAAGTCGAGCCACTGGGGCACGACCGTCGATCGCTGCGGCAGGCCGGCCTGCCGCACGCACTCGGCCTCGTGCCGCGAGATCGGCATCAGCGCGTCGGCGGCGGCCAGCGGCCAGTGCAGCCAGTAGTTACGCAGATGATCGCGCAGCCGACCATCGCGGCGGGCACGGCGCAGCACCTCAGGCAGATCCCAGATGATCCGCTGATATTTCGGCTGCTCGTCGTAGGGCCGCTCACGGTCGTCCACAAGGTAGCGATCGTGAAACGGGCCGTTCCAGGTGTACACTGTGGGAATCCCGCGCGCCCTGGCCCAGCGTGTCGCGCCGTAGGCCAGCACGTTGCGCGGATGCAGCAGATACATAATGTCGAACGGGCCAGTCGCTTCGAGCGCAGCGCGCAGCCGATTGTTGGGCCAGTGGCGCACCGGCACGCGCCGCACTGTGATCCCGTCGACCTCTTCCGCCCAGTTGGTCAGCGCAGGATGCTTGGGATCGTGGTAGGCAATGTTGACGACATGATGCCCGCGCCGCACCAGCGCCCGCCCGATCACGCGCTCCGGCCAGTGACGAAACTGCTGCGTCACGCCGCCCATCCCGACGATCGCGATCCGCAGCGCTGGACGAGAAAGACGCTGCGCGCTCATGCTCGACTCACCAGCCGTTGATAAACTGCCTCGACCCGATCGGTGACGGCCTCCCAGGTAAAGGCCGCGTGGACATGTTGCCGACCATTCGCGGCCAGCCGCCGCGCCTCGGCGCGGTCGCACAGCAGCCGCTCGATCGCCGCCGCCAGCGCGGGCGGATCTTGCGCCGGAACGATCAGCCCGGTCTGCCGATCGATCACCACCTCGCGATAGCCCGCCCAATCCGAGGCGATCACCGGACGCTCGCAGGCCAGCGCCTCGCATAGCGCCATGCCGAAGGTTTCGCTGGCAAAGCTGGTGCCGAGCACGACATCCGCCAGCGCGTACAGCTGGGGCACGTCCTGGTGCGGCACGTTGCCCAAAAACGTCACATGATCCGTCAGCCCAAGCTCCGCGACGAGTCGCTCCAGCGCGGGACGATAGGTGCCCGCGCCGCCGATCAGCAGCCGCGCCTTGATCCGTGGCACCAGCAGCCGCAGCGCCTCGATCGCGTACTGCATGCCTTTCCAGGGCTGAAGCCGCCCGATCTGCACGATCGCGCGCTCGTCGGGCGCGAGAAGCTGTGTGCGTAGCTCAGGATCGGCGGGCTGTGGCACGAATAGCTCGCCGTCGAAGCCGTTGAAGACGACCTCCGGCTGCGTGCCGTAGTGCGCCGCGACGGTCGTGGCGTTATAGCCGGAGCAGGAGAGCATCGCGTCGGCGGTGCGCGACAGCGGGCGATCCAGCGGGTAGAAATCCTCGCCGTGGCCGTGGTAGATCACCCGCGCGCCGACCGCGTGGAGCAGCGGTCCTACCAGAAAATCGTAGGGCTTGTGCAAGTGTACGATGTCAGGCCGCAGCGCCAGCAGATTCGGCACGGCGGCGGGCATCAGCGACACACGCTCCAGCAGCTTGGTCAGCTCGATATGCCGCCGCAGCGGACGCATCGCGCGCCAGGCCATGCGATCCACAAACGGAAAGCGCAGCACGCGCACGCCCGGCACCGTGCGGCTGATCTGCCCCGCGCCGCCGACGATCGTCACGCTGTGGCCGCGCCGCGCCAGGTGGCGGCTCAGCTCCCACACAAACGTTTCGACGCCGCCCTCTTTGGTCGTCGTCGTCAAGTTGTACTGAACGATCTTCATAGCAGCGTCGCCAGCGTCGCGCAGAAACGCTCGATCTCCTCCTCCGTGTTGTAGTAATGCACCGACGCGCGAACCAGCTCGGTCAGGTGCCGCGCATCCATGTCCAGCCGCGTCGATTTTGCGGTCGTCACCGAGACGTTGATCCGCTGCCGGAGCAACGCCTGGCGCAGCGCTTCGGGAGCGTGGGCGGCGGCGCTAAACGTGACAATCCCGCAGCGCTCGACGCCAAGATCGTGGACCGTCACCCCCGGTATCTCGCTCAGGCGCTGCCGTAGCTGCTCGGCCAGCAGCGTCACCCGCGCGTAGATCGCGTCCAGGCCCCACTGAAGCGCGTAGTCGATCGCCACGCCCAGGCCGATCTTGCCCGCGTAGTAGCACTCCCAGTTTTCAAAACGCCGCGCGTCGGGCCGCATCACGAATCGATCTGCCGCGACCCAATCCGCCGCATGAAGATCCAGAAACGGCGGCTCAAGCCGCTCCAGCACGCTCCGGCGCACGTACAAAAAGCCGGTGCCGCGCGGCCCGCGCAGGAACTTGCGCCCCGTCGCCGAAAGCATATCGCAGCCGATCTGCTGCACATCGATCGGCATCTGCCCGACTGACTGGCAGGCGTCCAGCAGATACAAGATCCCGGCCTCGCGCGCCACCTGGCCCACGGCGGCGGCGGGATTGACCAGACCGCCGTTGGTCGGCACGTGCGTGATCGCGATCAGCCTCACCCGCTCGTCGATCGCGTTGCGCAGAGCCTCGACGGAGATCTGGCCGTGCTCGTCGTTGGGGATCACCTCGACGACAGCGCCCGTTCGCTGTGCTACCTGCAAGTAGGCGATATAGTTGCTGGCGTACTCCGCCATCGCGGTCAGAATCCGATCGCCGGGCTGGAACGGCAGCGCATAGAACGCCATGTCCCAGGCGCGCGTGGCATTCTCCACAAACGCGATCTCATCGCGCTGGCAGCCGATCAGTGTCGCGGCGGCGTCGTACATGTGCTCCAGCGCCGCATCGGCCTGCTCGGCAGCCTCGTAGCCGCCGATCCGCGCCTCCAGATCCAGATGCCCTTTGATCGCGTCCAGCACTTGCCGGGGCATCAGCGCCGCGCCTGCGTTGTTGAGATGCAGCACGTGATCGCATCCGGGCGTCTCGGAGCGGGCGCGCAAAACATCGAAGGTTGAACGATGCTCCAATGTGTCCATCGATAGACCTGCACTCCTTCAAAGAATTCTGTGGGGCACGCCCTACTCCCGGCCTGACGACGTGCTCAAGCGCCACAGTATAGCATCCCTCTCGCGATCCGGCGGCTGGCATGTCGGCCCTACTTTGCCCGCCGTATTGTTCTGCGCCGTGTGGTAGGGTACAATAGGCTTAGTGTTATTTTGCACAAACTGGTGCAAAAGCAGGCTTTTGAGAAGACCGATAGACGCAGCGCTGCGCCGAGCAGCCTGCCACGAGGATAGCGCTATGTTGTCTGCGCACATCGACGATTTATTACAGCGCGCCAGCGCCGGGCAGCGGCTCAGCCCCGCAGAGGGCCTGCTGCTCTACCGCGAGGCCGATCTGAACGATCTGGGGCTGGCCGCCGACGCCGCACGGCAGATCCGGGTACCGGGCCAGGTCGTCACCTACCTGGTCGATCGCAACATCAACTACACCAACGTCTGCACTACCAACTGCACATTTTGCGGCTTCTACCGCCCACCGGGCCACTCCGAGGCGTATGTGCAGACCTATGAGGAGATCGGCGCGCGCGTCGCGCAGTTGGTCCAGGTTGGCGGCACCCGCATTCTGATGCAGGGCGGGCACCATCCCGATCTGCCGCTCGCCTACTACACCGGCCTGCTGCGCTACCTGCGCGAGCACTATCCCTCGATCGAGATCGATGCCTTCTCGCCGTCGGAGATCGAAAACTTCGCCGAACTGTACAAAATGAGCGTGCGCGAGGTTTTGACCGAACTGAAGGCGGCGGGGCTGCAGGGCTTGCCCGGCGGCGGCGCGGAGATCCTCGACGACGAGATCCGCAAGCGTGTCTCGCCCAAGAAGCAGAGCGCCGACGACTGGATCAATGTCATGCGCGAGGCGCAGGCGCTTGGTCTGGCGACGAGCGCGACGATGGTGATCGGCTTCGGCGAGGATCTGACCCATCGCATGAATCATCTGATGCGCCTGCGCGATCTGACCGACGAGAGCCTGGCCGCGCACGGCAACACCTTTACCGCGTTCATCGCGTGGCCGCTCCAGCACTCGGAGATGACCTCGATGGGCCGCAGCCGCTTCAAGGAGAGCTACGGCGCGACGCCCGTGGAGTACCTGCGGCATATGTGCATCGCGCGCATCATGCTCGACAACATCAAGCATATGCAGGCGTCGTGGGTCACGATGGGGCCGAAGGTCGGGCAGGTTTCGCTGCACTACGGCATCGACGATATGGGCTCGACCATGCTGGAAGAGAATGTGGTTTCTCAGGCGTCGCACGACACCTACCAGCGCATGAGCGAGCGCGATCTGCATCATCTGATCCGCCAGGCCGGGTACATTCCCGCCAAGCGCGACACCCGCTACAATATCTTGAAGGTCTTCGAGCAGGCCGAGGATCTGCCAGATCTGCCGACGCCGCTGCCATCACCCCAGTCCAAGGTGACGATCCCGCTGACGCCGCGCTAGTGCGCCGTCGGGTTGGTAGCAATGCGTGTTCTGAGAGGGTTATTTGCACGAGGGACGAGCCGCCGGTTCGTCCCTCGTGCGTTTCACACGGAGAATGACGGAGCGATCCTATGATTGATGCGATTCCTTCACGCTGGCTGATCGCGGCGGCACTCGCCGCGTTCGTGCTCGGCGTTGCCGGTTTGTATATCGGCTGGTCGGCCTGGGCACCGATGGCGCTGCTGGCGGGCGAGCTGCTCACGATCCTGGCCGCGATCACCCTCACCACGCCCAGCCTCAAGCAATCGCTGGCCGCGCAGCGCGCAGCAACATCGAGCGAGACGGTCGAGGCTGGCGTGCCTTCCGCTGAGGATACCGGACAGCACCAGGATCAGAGCGCGGGAGAGTGATGCTGACCGCCGTTATTAAAGCAACTCGCCCGACCTCGTACGGAGATCGGGCGGGCTGGCGTTCATCTCGGCGCGCTGCTACGAATAGACCTTGGCACGCTGGACTTCCATCTGCATCGTCGTGGCACCCGCGCTGCTCAGGCTGGCGGTCGAGCCGCAGTAGGGGCAGACCTGCCAGGTCAGATCGACTGTGCGATCGCAGGTGTGGCAGCGCCGCCGCAGCTCCGTCAGGCAGTAGGGACAGACGATAAACTCGGCCTCGACGCCGCGCTGGCAGCTTGAGCACACATGATCATCCTCGATGTCACGGCGCAAATATTCTTCTTCGAGCGCCCGCTCGTATTTTTCGGCTAGCGTTTGCTTTGGACGCATCAAGAGGTACAGCACCAGACCAGGCAGTTGCAGTACCAGCACCAGCGCGACCGCTAGCACCTGCGCCGTAATATCCTGCGTCCGCGAGCGAATGTCGCGGTACGTCCAGACCGCTGTCGCAAACAACAGCAGCACATAATATGCGCCGAGAACAAGCGCAACTGTTCGTAGGATGTCTAGAATGTTCTCCACAGAACCGGCTCCTGAGCATAATGTAAGGCTCACTCGTCCACGGAGGCGGAGCATGGTGAAGCCTTCAAGTTGGGCATCATACCATCAGTTACTACATAATGCAATGAACGTGCCACTGTTAGGCTGCTGATACGGCTACCATAACCCCTCTTTACAAATGACCGGCATTCACTTATAATTGAACGATGGTCATTTGAGGAATGCGATACCAGGGAGCACGCTGGTGGCAGGCCGACGCCGCGCAGTGAGGGATGAGCAGAAGCAGGAGCGTCGTCAGGCGCTGCTCGATGTGGCCTGGCAGTTGTTTCAAGCAACGTCGTACCAGGCGCTGACGATCAACGAGATCGCCGACCGCACGGGCCTGGCGAAGGGCACGGTCTATCTCTACTTCAAAACCAAAGAAGAGCTCTTCCTATCGCTTCAGGAGCAGCAGTTTGAGGCATGGTTCGGCGAGGTCGATGCCCGGCTGCGCGCGCTCGATTCAAGCCAGCAGGATCACGGCGCGATCCAGCAGATTGTCGCTATTCTGGCCGAAACATTGGCGCACCGCCCAGGCTTTACCCGGCTGCTGGCGATCATGCACAGCATTCTGGAGCAAAACATCGACTTCGCCACCGCCGCGCGCTTCAAGGCGATGCTGCTGCTGCATGTTTCCCAGACAGGCGCGCTGCTCGAAGCGCATCTCCACTTTTTGCAGCCGGGGCAGGGCGCGCAGGTGTTGCTGCGCATTCATGCCCTGACGATCGGCTTGCAGCATCTCGCCGATCCCGCGCCAATTGTGCGGCGGGTCCTCGACGAGCGCGAGATGCAGATCTTCGCGATCGATTTCGCGCACGAATTTTCCGCGACCGTGTACGCGCTGCTGTACGGCCTCCGATCTCTCGCAACCAGGAGCTAATCATGAACTCAGTGAGCTTACAAGGAACATACGCGCTGGTGACGGGTGCTTCCAGCGGCCTGGGCGTGGACTTCGCGCGACAGTTGGCGGCGCGCGGCTGCAACCTGATCCTCGTCGCGCGGCGCGAGCAGCAGCTACGCGCCGTTCAGCAGGAGATCGCGCAGCGCTACGGCGTCGACGTGACGATCATCCCGATGGATCTGGCCCAGACGAATGCGCCGCAGGTGCTCTACGATCAGATCAAGGAGTCGGGCAAGACCGTCGATGTGCTGATCAACAACGCCGGGTACGGCCTCTACGGCGCATTCACCGAGATCGCGTGGGAGCGCGAGAAGAACATGCTTGAGCTGGACATCATCACGCTGATGCATCTGACCAAGCTCTTCGTCAAAGACATGGTCGCGCGTAACTTCGGCTTTCTCCTGCTGGTCGCCTCGATCGGCGCGTACCAGCCCTCGCCCTTATACGCCAGCTACTCCGCCGCCAAGAGCTTCGTGCTCAACTTCGGCGAGGCGCTCAACTACGAGCTGCGCAGCACCAACGTGCGCTGCACGGTGCTCTCGCCCGGCATCACCGCCACCGAGTTTCTCAAGGTTTCCGGGCAGCAGCCCAGCCGCTACCAGCGCATGGCGATGATGCAAAGCGCCGATGTGACGCGCATCGGGATCGAGAGCATGCTCAAAGGCAGGCCGAGCGTCGTGCCCGGACGGCTCAACGCGCTGACCGTATGGTCCAACCGGCTGATCCCCCGGCGTCTCTCCGCCGCCATCGCCTACCGGCTGATGACCGTCAAATAATCGATGTTGGGGAAAATTCGGCTGCTGCGGGGATCTGGCTCGCTCTCAGGCCCGACCCAGCACTTTGGCGCTGACGACGAAGACCGTCGCGCCGCCGACCTGCACTTCGATCGGCGTTGAGGGATAGAACTCGCCCGACTCGGCGATCGGCGGGAGCGGTGCGACGAATTTGGTGCGGGTGTAGCAGTTCTTGCGAATCACGTCCATCGCATCCTCCACCCGCTGATCGGGCACGACAATGAACAGCGTAACGTTGCCTTCGCGCAGAAAACCACCCTTGCTGCTGACCCGCGTCACACCGATATGTCGCTCGGAGAGAGCCTGGGTCAATATGTTCTCGTCCTGGCGCTGAATCACGGCGATCAACAGTTTCACGATGCAGACTCCTCAAGCCGACGAATTGCTGAGAGGGATGGTTCGACGGCCTGCCAGATATGCTCCGCGAGCTGATCCATCGGCAGATGCGCATCCAGCACACGCCATCGCTCAGGCTCAAGTTTAACCAGCTCGTGGAATCCATCGCGCACCCGCTCATGATACGCCAGGTCGCGCGCGTCCAGCCGGTTCCATTCTAGCGGCTCCACCGTCGGCGTTTTCGGCGATAACGGACTGGCTGTATTGGCCCGCTGAGCCGCTCTGCGCTTGCGCTCCAGACCCTCCTCGGCAGGCAGATCGAGATAGAACGTTATGTCTGGACGCAGGCCCCCGGTTGCAATCCGCGTCAGCGTCCGCAGCTCCGACAGGTCGCGGCCTGAGCCAAAGCCCTGATACGCCAGCATCGAGTCGGCAAACCGATCGCAGACGACGATGCCACCCAGATCCAGGTAGGGCCGGATGCGCTCGGCGACGTGCTGCGCCCGCGCCGCCGAAAAGAGCAATGTCTCCGTTGTCGGGTCCATCTCGGCATTGCGCAGATCCAGCAAGATCCGCCGAATCAGATCGGAGATCGGCGTGCCGCCCGGCTCACGTGTGGCGGTCACGGGATAGCCCTCCGCCGAAAGACGCTCGTACAGCCGACGTGCCTGGGTTGATTTTCCGCTGCCTTCGGGACCCTCGAAAGTGATAAACAAGCCCATAACGTCACAGAAACACTTGTATTAAAACGTATGGAGGCCAGGCCTCCACACATCGCTTGCTAACGTCTATGCTAACACAGAATCAAGGAGCCTGTTTGGAAACCAGTGTATCGATTCTGCGCTCCAAGTTTCGAGTTCAAAGTTCAAGGTTCAACGTTTCGAGTTCAAGGTTGGTTCTCCGTTTGTTCTTTCGTCTCCGGACTAGCGTGAGATCTTCACGCGCCGATGCGGCTCTTTGCCACGGCTCTCCGAATGGAGATTGTAGCGCTCCGCCATTTGATGTTGCAGCCGCCGGATAAACGAGGTCTGCGGCTTCAATTCTACCGCATCCGCCGCGCCGTTGATCACCCGTCCGATCGCCTCTTCCGCCTCGATCATCGCATCATTCATCGGATCGCTCGGCTCGTTGACGTTGAAGATGTCGGCGAGCATCGTCTCCATCTGCGTCTGCGTGTTCGAGCGCAGCACATACACCGGCACGCCGTCTTCTTCGGCGCGCTGGAGCCGCGCCGGATTCTGGCGATAATGGTTCTTGAGCGTCATCACGATCGTCGCCTCGTCGATGTCGCGCACGATCGTTGCAGGCACGCGCAGCCGCTCGATCGCCTTTTCCAGGCGGTTGCGGCTTACGCCAAAGGGAAAGATCCGCGCGGTCTTCGGCTGCGGCTGTGCCATCGGCGGCGCAATCGCGAACTGCTCGGAGCGATCCAGGCCCGCGCCAGCATCGCCGACAAACGTTTCCGCCCGCGCCGCCGCACGACCATTACGTCCGTCGCGTCCGTCGCGCGCACGGCCTCGATCGCGGCTCATGCTCGGAGCGCGACGACCGCCACCACGCATGAACTGCTCCATCGTGATCTCTTCGTTGACCGTCGCCTGCTCGACATGCACCTGGCCGTCGGCGTCTTTCATGCGATGCTCCGGCAACGGCTCGTCGCCGCGCAGCAGCGTATCAACTGCCGCCGCCACATCGCGATACACGACCATATCGTCGATCGCCCGAATCTCCACCAGCACATCGAAGGTCGGCGGTGCCTTGCGCTCCAGCACCGTCTTATGCGTGCCACGCCGCCGCGCCTCCTCATCGCCC
>DASUTC010000195.1 GCA_036374795.1 Herpetosiphonaceae bacterium | reverse complement strand
ACAACGCCAGCGCCGTGAGGGGACCGATCAGCACGGTGACCGGTGCGCCCTTGAGGACGATGCCGCGCAAGGCGATGAGGAAATACCTGGCAGGCACCACGTGGGTGATGATCTGGAGCGCTTGCGGCATGCTGGTGATCGGGAAGATGAAGCCCGAAAGGATCAGCGTTGGCAGCAGCGAGATGAGCAGCGCCATCTGAAAAGCCACCTGCTGGCTGTCGGCGACCGTCGATATCAACAGGCCGGTCGCGAGCGCCCCGATGAGGAACAGGGACAGCGCCAGCAGCAGCGACAACCAGCTGCCTCTCATCGGCAGGCCGAACAGCACCATCGAGGCCAGGATGATCAGTGCCGCCGAGCCCAGCGAGATGAAGAAATAGGGAACAGTCTTGCCGATCACGAATGGAAAGGTGCCGATCGGCGCCATTCGCACCTGCTCGAGCGTCCCCGACTCCTTCTCGCGCACGATGGACAGCGCGGTTGACGCCACGGCGGTGATCATCGCGATGTACGCGATCAGGCCGGGCACGAGGAACAGCGTGCTGCGCAGCTCGGGGTTGTACCAGATGCGCGGTTCGACACGGAGCGGCGGCTCGATTTCGACACGGCCGGAGAGGGCCGTCCCGGCTTCACGGGCGATGCTCAGCGCATAACCGATGACCGTCGTGGCGGTATTGGCGTTGTCGCCGCTGATCAGCACCTGGACGACAGCCGGACGGCCAGAGACGATCTCCCGGCTGAAGCCTTCCGGGATGACCAGCACGGCGCGGGCGGCGTTGAGATCGAGCAGGCGCTCCGCCTCGGCCGGCGAGTACACGGCTGCGGCAAGATTGAAGTAGCCGGAGTTGATGAAGGCCGACACCAGCGCGCGGCTCTCTGCCGAGCCGTCGCGATCCTCGACGGCCAGGCTGACGTTGCGGATGTCGAAGTTGAGTGCATAGCCGTAGAGCAGCAGGAAGAACGCCGGGATGAACGCCAGGATCAACAGCGTCCGGCGGTCGCGGGCAATCTGCCGCAGTTCCTTGCGATAGACCGCGAGAATCCCGCGCATGTGGTTACGCCTGCCGCCCGGCG
>DASUTC010000194.1 GCA_036374795.1 Herpetosiphonaceae bacterium | reverse complement strand
CGAGCGCGGCAGTGCCACCGCCACGGGGCGATCGGGGCCGACGCCGTGCTCACGCAGGTAGTGCGCGAGCCGGTTAGCGCGCGCGTTCAGCTCACGATAGCGCAGCGCCTCCGCGCCCCCAACCACTGCCAGCGCGTCGGGCGTGCGCGCCGCCTGCGCCTCGACCAACTGATGCAGACAGCGCGCCTGCGGATAAGTGGCCTCGGTCGCGTTCCAGCCCACGATGAGCTGATGGCGCTCCGCCGCGCTCAGCAGCGGCAGCCACGCGATGCGCTGCTCCGGCTCGGCCACGATCCCCTCCACGAGGGTCACGAAGTGCCTCCCCAGCCGCTCGATCGTCTGCGCTGCGAACAGCGCCGTACGATATTCGATCACCCCGTGCAGCCCATCGGCCCGCTCCACCAGCGTCAGCGACAGATCGAACTTCGCCGTCGTGCTCTCCACCGCGAGCGGCTCTACGGTCAGGCCCGGCACATCGAGCGTCGGACGAGCCGTGTTTTGGAGGGTCAGCATCGACTGGAACAGCGGCGTGCGGCTGAGATCGCGCTCCGGCTGAAGACGCTCCACCAGCAGCTCGAAGGGCAGATCTTGATGGGCGTAGGCGTCAAGGCAGACCGTACGCACCCGCTCCAGCAGCGCCGCGAAGCTCGGATTGCCCGCCAGATCCGTCCGCAGCACCAGCGTGTTGACGAAGCAGCCAATCAGATGCTCTAGCTCCGGGCGCACCCGCCCGGCGATCGGTGTGCCGACCGCGATGTCAGTCTGCCCGCTGTAGCGCGCGAGCACCGTCTGCCACGCCGCCAGCAGTGTCATGAACAGCGTCACACCCGCCTGCTGGCTACGCTGGTGCAGCGCCTCCGTCAGCGCGGCGGGCAGGTGCAGCGCCACGTGCCCGCCGCGGTCGGATGGTAGCGCCGGGCGGGGATGATCGGTGGGCAGATCGAGCGGCGGCACGTCCGCGAGCTGGTGTCGCCAGTAGGCGAGCTGCTGCTCCAAAACCGAGCGGGGTGCCCCTTGGGCCAACCACTGCCGCTGCCAGACGGCGTAGTCGGCGTACTGGATCGGCAACGGCGGCAGCTCGACCGGATTGTGCTGGACAAAGCCCCGGTAGAGCAGGCTCAGCTCGCGCAGCAGCACGCCCTGCGACCAGCCATCGAAGATGCTGTGGTGCAGGACCCACACCAGGAGATGCTCGGTCGGCGTCTGCTGGACGAGCACCACGCGCCACAGCGGCCCCTGCGCAAAGTCGAAGGGCTGCTGCACGATCGCCTGCACCGCCTGACGCACCGCAGCGTCGTCGGCGGTTGGCAGCGCCACGAGCGGCAGCCGCACCTCCTGCACGGGCGCGATCCGCTGCATGGGCAGATCGTTACCGTCCGAGCTAGCCGCCGGATCGTAGACCAGAGCCGTGCGCAAGACCTCGTGCCGAGCCACGATCGTGCTGATGCTGCGCTCCAGGGCGGCGTGATCGAGCGCGCCGTGGAGGCGCACAGCCAGCGGGATCGCGTAGAGCGGGCTGTCGGGCACAACCTGATCGAGGAACCAGAAGCGCTGCTGGGCGAAGGAGAGCGGCAGCAGCCTCGCGTCGCGCGGCACCGCCACCAGCGGCAGTGTAGCGCTGGCCTGGGCGGTGGTCAGCCGGGCGGTCAGGCCCGCGACGGTCGGGGCCTCGAAGAGCAGCCGCAGCGGCACCTCGTGGCCGAGCACCTGCCGCAGCCGCGTCACCACCTGCGTTGCCCGCAGCGAGTGCCCGCCCAGCGCGAAGAAGTTGTCGTCAATTCCGATCGATTCGACCGCGAGAACCGTGGACCACACCCCCGCGATCACCTCTTCCAGCGGCGTGCGCGGCCCAGGCTGGCTGCCCACGTCCTCACGGATGTACTCCGGCCTCGGCAGCGCCTTGCGATCGACCTTGCCGTTGGGCGTGAGCGGCAGCGCCTCCAGCACCACGAACGCGCTCGGCACCATGTAGGCGGGCAGGCGCTCCTGGAGGAAGGTCCGGAGGTCCTGCCGAGAACCGTGTTCTTGGGCGGCGGGTCTGTGTTCGACGACGTACGCCACG
>DASUTC010000193.1 GCA_036374795.1 Herpetosiphonaceae bacterium | reverse complement strand
GGCCAATCGCTCGAAGATGTGGCCGAGAAGATCCGGCTGTACCGGGCGGCGCGGGCAGAGCAGGGGTACGATCCGGAGGCGGGGCAGGTGACGCTGATGCTGCACACCTACATCGGCGAGGACCGCGCGGCGGTGCGCGAGACGGTGCGGGTGCCCTTCAGCAACTATCTGCGCTCGTCGATCGACCTGATCGGCAACCTGGTGCGGAGCGCGAATCTGGATCTGGATGTCAACAGCCTCAGCCCGGAAGCTATGGACGATCTGGTCGCGTTCGCCTTCGACCGCTACTTTGAAACCAGCGCGCTGTTCGGGACGGTCGAAAGCTGCGTGGCGCTGGTCGATCGGCTCAAGGCGATCGGCGTGAACGAGATCGGCTGTCTGATCGACTTCGGCGTCGACGTCGACGCGACGCTCGCCGCGCTGGAGCGGCTCAACCGCTTGCGTGAGCTGGTCAACCAGCCCGTCGCAGCGGCGGGTGCCAGCCTGGCGGTCCAGGCGCGCAGGCACCACGCGACGCTGCTCCAGGGCACGCCCTCGCTCGCCAAGCTGCTGCTGCTTCAGCCCGACACGCGGGAGCCGCTCCGCGCGCTGCGCGCGCTGCTGCTCGGCGGCGAGGCGCTGCCGCCCGCGCTGGCGCAGCAACTCCTGCCGCTGCTCTCCGGCAAGCTGATCAACATGTACGGCCCGACCGAGACGACGATCTGGTCGGCGACGCATCCCGTCACCAGCGTGCCGGAGCGCAGCGTGCCAATCGGCAGGCCGATCGCCAACACCGAGATCTATATCCTCGACGCGCAGGGGCAGCCGGTGCCGGTGGGCGTGCCGGGCGAGCTGTACATCGGCGGGGTGGGCGTGACACGCGGCTACTATGGGCACCCGGCGCTGACGGCGGAGCGCTTCGTGCCCGATCCGTACGGCCGCCCAGAGGGCACCCGCCCTGGCGGGCGGCTCTACAAAACGGGCGATCTGGCACGCTACCTGCCGGACGGCACGATCGAGTTCCTGGGGCGGATCGACCAGCAGGTGAAGCTGCGCGGCTACCGCATCGAGCTGGGCGAGATCGAGGCGGCGCTGACACAGCATCCCGACGTGCGCGAGGCCGTCGTCGTGGCGCGGCAGGACGCGCCGCCCGCAGACGAGCACGCGGCAGATGGTGAGCCGGAGACGCGGCTGGTGGCGTATGTCATACCGCAGAGCGCGGAGCAGCATGACGGCATGCTCGGCGGCGATGGCCTCGCGCTGCTTGATGCCGACGGTGGCTTCTCGCTGCTCGACTCGTCCACATCTGACTCCTGGTTCGTCGAGAGTGATACGACGAGCGCCGATACACCGCAGGTGACGCTCGATTCGGGCGATCTGCGGCGCTTCCTTCAGGAGCGGCTGCCGGAGTACATGGTGCCGAGCGCGTTTGTCACGCTGTCGGCATTTCCGCTGACGCCCAACGGCAAGATCGATCGCAAGGCGCTGCCCGCGCCCGACAGCGCGCGGCCTGAGCTAGAGGCTACCTTTGTCGCA
>DASUTC010000192.1 GCA_036374795.1 Herpetosiphonaceae bacterium | reverse complement strand
GGCCAATCGCTCGAAGATGTGGCCGAGAAGATCCGGCTGTACCGGGCGGCGCGGGCAGAGCAGGGGTACGATCCGGAGGCGGGGCAGGTGACGCTGATGCTGCACACCTACATCGGCGAGGACCGCGCGGCGGTGCGCGAGGCCGTGCGGGTGCCCTTCACCAACTATCTGCGCTCATCGGCGGGGCTGATCGCTAACCTGGCACAGAGCGCCAACATCGCGCGCCCGATGAGCGAGCTGACCCAGGAAGACATGGACGCGCTGCTGGCCTTCGCCTTCGACCGCTACTTTGAAACCAGCGCGCTGTTCGGGACGGTCGAAAGCTGCGTGGCGCTGGTCGATCGGCTCAAGGCGATCGGCGTGAACGAGATCGGCTGTCTGATCGACTTCGGCATCGACGTCGACACGACGCTCGCCGCGCTGCAGCGGCTCAACCGCTTGCGTGAGCTGGTCAACCAGCCCGTCGAAACGGCGGGTGCCAGCCTGGCGGTCCAGGCGCGCAGGCACCACGCGACGCTGCTACAAGGCACGCCCTCGCTCGCCAAGCTGCTGCTGCTTCAGCCCGACACGCGGGAGCCGCTCCGCGCGCTGCGCGCGCTGCTGCTCGGCGGCGAGGCGCTGCCGCCCGCGCTGGCGCAGCAACTCCTGCCGCTGCTCTCCGGCAGGCTGATCAACATGTACGGCCCGACCGAGACGACGATCTGGTCGGCGACGCATCCCGTCACCAGCGTGCCTGAGAGCAATATGCCGATCGGCAGGCCGATCGCCAACACCGAGATCTATCTCCTCGACGCGCAGATGGAGCCGGTACCAATCGGCATTGCCAGTGAGCTGTACATCGGCGGGGTGGGCGTGACGCGCGGCTACTACGGGCACCCGGCGCTGACGGCGGAGCGCTTCGTGCCCGATCCGTACGGCGCGCGGCCCGGCGGGCGGCTCTACAAGACGGGCGATCTGGCGCGCTACCTGCCGGACGGCACGATCGAGTTCCTGGGGCGGATCGACCAGCAGGTGAAGCTGCGCGGCTTCCGCATCGAGCTGGGCGAGATCGAGGCGGCGCTGAGCCAGCATCCCGACGTGCGCGAGGCCGTCGTCGTGGCGCGACAAGATAGCGCCGACGATGTGCGCCTGGTGGCGTATCTGGTTGAGAACCAAGAACAAAGCGAGGACCAAGAACCGGAACCTCGAAACTCAAAACTCCTGACACCTGATTTCCGCGCGTACCTGAAAGAGCGCCTGCCCGACTACATGATCCCGGCGGCGTTTGTGACGCTTGAGGCGCTGCCGCTGACGCCCAACGGCAAAGTCGATCGCAAGGCGCTGCCCATGCCCGACGCCGCGCTCACGCAGGCCGAGTCGGCGATGACGCTGCCGCGCACGCCGACCGAGGAAGTCGTCGCGGCGATCTGGCAGCGCGTGCTGGGCGCGAAGCATGTCGGCGTCCACGATAATTTCTTTATGCTCGGCGGTCACTCGCTGCTGGCGACCCAAATCCTGTCGCGGGTCCGCGAGACGTTTCAGGTCGAGCTGGCGCTGAGCACGCTGTTCAACACGCCGACGGTCGCGGGCATGGCCGAGCAGATCACGCTCGCGCAGCAGATGGCGCGCGGCCTGCCGGTGCCGCCGATCGAGGTCGTCTCACGCGATCGACCGCTGCCGCTCTCCTTCGCCCAGCAGCGGCTCTGGGTGCTGCACCAGCTTGATCCGGAGAGCGCAGCGTACACCGATGTGGTGGCGATGCGCTTGCAGGGCGATCTCGATCTCCGTGCGCTCAGCGAAAGCCTGAACACGATCGTGCGGCGGCATGAGGCGCTGCGTACGACGTTCCCGATGATCGATGGAGCGCCGGTCCAGCAGATCGCGCCGCGCCTGACGCTGGATCTGCCGCTCGTCGACCTGAGCGACCGGCCCGCAGACGCGCAGCGGGCGCAGATGTTGCGCATCGGCTCTGAGGAAACGCGGCGGCCCTTCGATCTCGCCACTGGTCCGCTGATCCGCGCGCTGATCTTCAAGCACGCCGAGCACGACCATGTGGTGATGGTGATGATGCACCATATCATCTCGGATGGCTGGTCGATCGGCGTTCTGATCCAGGAGATGGCGGCGCTCTACGGCGCGCTCAGCACGAGCCCATCGGCTCTGGAAGCCAGTCTGCTGCCGGAGCTGCCGATCCAGTACGCCGATTATGCCGCCTGGCAGCGCGAGTGGCTGCAAGGCGAGGTCTTGGAGGCACAGCAAGCCTACTGGAAGCAGCAGCTCAGCGGCGAGATTCCGGCACTGAATCTGCCCACCGATCATCCTCGCCCGCCGATCCGCACCTATCGCGGCGCGAAGCAGAGCATCTACTTTCCCAAGCCGCTGCTTGATGGGCTGATGCAGCTCAGCCGCAGCGCGGGCACGACGCTGTTTATGACCCTGCTGAGCGGCCTTAACACGCTGCTCTACCGCTACACCGGCCAGACCGATCTGGTGATCGGATCGCCGATCGCCAACCGGCACCACGGCGAGGTCGAGCGCCTGATCGGCTGCTTCATCAACACGCTCGTGCTGCGCACCGACCTGTCGGGCGATCCCTCGTTTGCGGATCTGCTTCAGCGCGTGCGCGAGGTCGCGCTGGGAGCGTACGCGCATCAAGACCTGCCCTTCGAGCAGGTCGTCGAGATTGCCGAGTACGAGCAGGACATCAGTCGACACCCGCTGTTCCAGGTGATGTTTATCCTCCAGAACGCGCCGATGTCCACGTTCAAGCTCGGCGACCTGACGCTCACGACGGTCGACATGCCGACCGAAACCGCGAAGTTCGATCTGGCCTTTGAGCTGATCGAGATCGAGAGCGGTATCTTCGGCTTCGTCCAGTACAACACCGATCTGTTCGAGGCCGCGACGATCACGCGCCTGGTCGGGCATTTCGAGCGGCTGCTTGAGCAATGCGTCGCCGATCCCGAACAGCGGATCAGCGATCTGTCGTTTCTGGCCGATGATGAGCGCCAGAAGCTGCTGGTCGACTGGAATGGCCCGACAGCGACCTATCCAGACGCTCACCTGATCCATGAGCTGATCGCGCAGCAGGCGGCGCGCACGCCGGATGCCGTCGCCGTGATCTTTGAGGATACGCAGCTTACCTATGCGGAGCTGAACGCCCGCGCGAATCAACTGGCGCATCATCTGCGCTCATGCGGCGTTGGGCCAGAGGTGCGCGTCGGCCTCTGCCTGCACCGCTCGCTCGATCTGGTCGTCGGGCTGCTGGGCATCCTCAAGGCGGGCGGCGCGTACGTGCCCCTCGATCCGGCCTATCCGCAGGCGCGCCTGGCGTTCCAGGTGCAAGATGCGCAGGTGCCGGTGATCGTCACGCAGCAGGAGCTTGCCGAGACGCTGCACCTGGAGGATACCAGCCAGGGCGCGCAGGTCGTCTGCCTGGACGCCGCGCCTGCCATTGCCGCATGGCCCAACACTGACCCAATCAGCGGGGCAAAAGCGAGCGATCTGGCGTACCTGATCTACACGTCGGGTACTACAGGACGGCCCAAAGCCGTGCAAGTGGAGCATGGCAGCCTGCGCAATACGCTGCTGGCAAGCCAGGAACGCTTCGGCTTTCAGGCCGACGATACCATGCCCTGGATCGCATCGATCGCCTTCGACATCACGCTCTTTGAGCTCTTCAATCCGCTGCTGGCAGGCGGCACGGCGCTGATTGTCAGCCAGGCCGAGGTGCTCGATCTGCCGCGCTTCAGCCAGACGCTCCGGCGCTGCACGCGGCTGCATGCGGTTCCTAGCCTGATGCGGCAGATCGTCCTGGCGACCCGCGCCAGCGCCGCGTCGCCGACTGACTACGCCATCATGCGCCAGCTCTTCGTCGGCGGCGATAGCGTTCCTGCCGAGCTGCTGAGCGCGATGCAGAACGCCTTTCCCGGCGCTGAGGTGACGGTCTTGTACGGCCCGACCGAGGCCACGATTATCTGCACCAGCTACAGCACTCCACGCGGCCACACGCTTACCGGCCACCCGATCGGCACGCCGCTGCCCAACGTGCTGATCCGCCTCTACGACACCAACCGCCAGCTCGTGCCGATCGGCGTACACGGCGAGCTGTATGTGGGTGGGGCGGGCCGCACGCGCGGCTACCTGCACCAGCCGGAGCTGACCGCCGAAAAGTTTGTAGAGATCGATGGTCAGCGCTGGTATCGCACGGGCGATCTGGCGCGCTACCTGCCGGACGGCACGATCGAGTTTCTTGGTCGGAGCGACCATCAAGTCAAGCTGCGCGGCTTCCGCATCGAGCTGGCCGAGATCGAAGCGGTGCTGCGGCAGCATCCCGCGATTCAGGAGAGCGTGGTGCTGGTCTGGGAGCACCAGGCCGAGACACGCGGGCTGGTGGCCTATCTGGTGCCGCAGCCGGGCGCGCACATACCCGGCACCGACGAGCTGCGCCATAGCCTGGGCGCGATGCTGCCCGATTATATGATCCCGGCGGCGTTCGTGGTGCTGGACGCGCTGCCGCTGACACAGCACGGCAAGCTTGATCGCAAAGCGCTACCCGCGCCGGATCTTGACCAGCACAGCACGAGCACGGCCTTTGTCGCGCCGCGCACGTCCGTCGAGGCCACCCTCGCACAGATCTGGGGCGACGTGCTGCGCCGCGAGCAGATCGGCATTCACGACAACTTCTTTGCGCTCGGCGGCGATTCGATCCTGGTGATTCAGGTGATCGCGCGGGCCAATCAGGCCGGCCTGCACCTGACGCCCAAGCAGCTCTTTCAGCACCGCACGATCGCCGAGCTATCGACCGTGGTCCAAACCAGCGCTGTCGCCGAGGCTGAGCAGGGCGTGGTGACAGGTGACGTGCCGCTGACTCCGATTCAGCAGCACTTTTTCGCGCTGGATCTGGCGGAGCCGAACTACTTCAACCAGGCGATGCTCTTCCAGGTGTCGCAGCCGTTCGACCTGGCGCTGCTCGAACAGGCGGCGCGGCAGCTCGTGGCTCACCATGACGCGCTTCGGCTGCGCTATGCGCCGACGCCGTCGGGCTGGCAGCAGCAGATCGTCACGATTGAGGCGGCGCTGGCGGGATCGTCGATCGTCTCGTCCATCGACCTGTCGGCGGTGCCCGTAGCCGGGCAGAGCACCGCGATCACCGCTGCCGCGACCGAAGTACAGCGCAGCCTCGATCTGACAGCCGGGCCGATCTTCAGGATCGCGTCGATCGACCTGGGCGCAGACCAGCCCGGTCGGCTGCTGCTGGCGATCCATCACCTGGCCGTCGACGGCGTTTCCTGGCCGATCGTGCTGGCCGATCTCCAGACCGCCTACACCCAGCTCAGCCAGGGCGCAGGTGTGGCGCTGCCGCCGAAGACGACCTCGTTCAAATATTGGGCCGAGCGTCTTTCGGTCTACGCAGAAGCTCCGGCGCTGCACGATCAGCTCGACTACTGGCTGCACGTCGCGCAGCACTCGGTCGCGCCGATGCCGGTCGATCATCCTGACGGCGTAAATACGGCGGCTTCTGAGGCGCGGATCAAGCTCACGCTCAGCGCCGACGAGACTCACGCGCTGCTGCATGACGTGCCGCCGGTCTACCACACGCAGATCAACGATCTGCTGCTGACGGCCTTGATGCTGGCCTGGAGCGAGTGGACCGGCGATCATGCGCTGCGGCTCGACCTCGAAGGCCACGGTCGCGAAGATCTCTTCGAGCGTGTAGACCTGTCGCGCACGGTCGGCTGGTTCACCACGATCTTCCCGGTGCTGCTCGATCTGGAAGCCTCGCACGAGCCGGGTCGGGCGATCAAGGCGATCAAGGAGCGTCTGCGCCAGATTCCGCAGCGCGGCATCGGCTACGGCCTGCTGCGCCACCTCGGTCCCGCCGAGATCCAGGAGCAGCTCAGCGATCGTCCGGCATCCGAGGTCGGCTTCAACTACCTGGGTCAGCTCGATCAGGCCGTGCCCTCCGACGGCTGGCTCAGCGTCGCGGCGGAATCTCCGGGCGCGACCCAGAGCCCGCGCGAGCGGCGCGCGCATCAATTGGAAGTGACCGGCTTTGTCGCGGGCGGGCAGCTCCACCTGGAATGGGCCTACAGCGCCAACCGCCACGAGCGCAGCACGATCGAGCGGCTGGTAGCGGCCTATGAGCGCGCGCTCCGCTCGTTGATCGCGCACTGCCTGTCGCCGGATGCCGGTGGCTACACGCCCTCGGACTTCCCGCTGGCCCGCGTCGATCAGGCCGCGCTCGACCGCGTGCTGAGCCGCGATCGGCAGATCGAAGACCTGTACCCGCTCTCGCCGGTGCAGCAGGGCATGATCTTCCATACCGTCTATACGGAGGGAACCGGCGTCTATGTCGAGCAGATCGCCTGCCGACTTACGGGACCGCTCGACATCGCTGCCTTCCAGCAGGCGTGGGCGACCGTCGTCGAGCGCCACGCGATCTTCCGCACCGAGTTTGCCTGGGAAGGGCTGGACAGGCCGCTGCAACTCGTGCGGCGGCGCGTCGAGATCCCGTGGCAGATCGAGGATTGGCGGCATCTCAGCGCGGACGAGCAAGCCGCCGAGCTGAGGGCGTTCCTCGACGACGATCGACAGCGGGGCTACGCGCTCCACGCAGCGCCGCTGCTGCGACTGGCGCTCTTCCAGGTCGGCGCGGAGAGCTACGACTTCGTGTGGAGCCACCATCACGTGCTGCTGGATGGCTGGTCGCTGCCGCTGATCTTCAACGAGGTCTTTCACTCCTACGAGCTGATTGTCCAGGACGAAACGCTCCAACTGCCGCAGATCCGCCCCTACCGCGACTATATCGCCTGGCTTCAGCAGCAAGACCTGGCGCAGGCCGAGGCGTTCTGGAGGCAACTGCTGGTCGGCTTTACCGCGCCGACGCCGTTTGGCGTGGATCGACGCTCCGCCGCGAGCGTCACATCGGACCAGGCATCGCTCACGTTCGCGGTGAGTGAGGCGACCAGCCTGGCATTGCAAGAGCTGGTACGGCAGCACGGCCTGACGATGAACACTCTCGTGCAGGGCGCGTGGGCGCTCCTGCTGAGCCACTACAGCGGCGAGCAGGACATCGTCTACGGCGCGACCGTCGCGGGACGGCCCGCCGACCTGATCGGCGTGGAGCAGATGGTCGGGCTGTTCATCAATACCCTGCCGGTGCGCGTCCGGGTCGATCCCGATGCCACGCTGCTATCGTGGCTGGGCCAGCTTCAGGAGCTTCAGGTCGAGCTACGCCAGTACGAGTACACGCCGCTGGCGCAGATCCAGAGCTGGAGCAGCGTGCCGCGCGGCCAGGCGTTGTTCGAGAGCATCGTCGTCTTCGAGAACTATCCGGTCGCCACGGCGGTCCAGCCTTCGAGCACCCGGCGTCGCCTGACGATCAGCGATGTGCAAAGCCTGGACCAGACCAACTACCCGCTGACGATCATCGCGCTTCAGGAGCCGGTGCTGCAATTCACCATGACCTACGACACGAGCCGCTTCGACGCGGCGACGATCGAGCGCATGCAGCAGCATCTGCATGTGCTGATCGAGCAGATCATCGCCGCGCCGACGCAGCCCCTGGCAAAGATGACCGTCCTGCCGGAGCACGAGCGGCAGCAGGTGCTCGTCGAGTGGAACGCCACGGCGGCGGATTATCCGCAGGATGTCTGCCTGCACACGCTGATCGAGCAGCAGGCCCAGCGTACGCCCGACGCGGTTGCGCTGGTCTTTGAGGATCGACAGCTCACCTATGCCGCATTGAACGCCCGCGCCAACCAGCTCGCGCATGCCCTGCGGGCGATGGGCGTTGGCGGGTGCCCTCAGGGCGAGACGCGCGTGGCCGTGTGCATGGAGCGCTCGCTGGAGCTGGTGGTCAGCTTGCTGGCGGTGCTCAAGGCGGGCGGTGCCTACGTCCCGCTCGATCCCAGCTATCCCCAGGAGCGCCTCGCCTTCATGCTCGAAGATGCCGCCGCGCCCGTGCTGCTCACGCAGCAGCACATCGAGGCCGTGCTCCCGGCCCATGCCGCGCAGGTGCTCCGGGTCGATACCGAGTGGGAGCGCATCGCCCGGCAGCCCGATACGAACCCGGCCAGCGCCGTTCGCGCCGCCAACCTGGCCTACATGATCTACACCTCCGGCTCGACCGGGCAGCCCAAGGGCGCGATGAACACCCACCAGGCGATCGTCAATCGCCTGCTCTGGATGCAGGATGCCTACCAGCTCACGCCCAGCGACCGCGTGCTACAAAAAACGCCCTTCAGCTTCGATGTCTCGGTCTGGGAGTTCTTCTGGCCGCTGCTCACGGGTGCGACCCTCGTCGTCGCCAAGCCCGGCGGCCATCAAGACCCGGCCTATCTGGTCGAGCTGATCGCGCGCGAGCGGATCACGACGTTGCACTTCGTGCCCTCGATGTTGCAGGTCTTCCTTGAAGAGCGCGATCTCGACCGCTGCACGTCCCTGCGCCGCGTGATCTGTAGCGGCGAGGCGCTGCCGCTGGCGCTCCAACAGCGTTTCTTCGCGCGGCTGGATGCCGAGCTGCACAACCTGTACGGTCCCACCGAGGCTGCCGTCGACGTCACCTTCTGGCCGTGTGCGCCCGACCGCGCGCTCCACACCGTACCGATCGGCTATCCGGTGGCGAATACGCAGATCTACCTGCTCGATCGCCACCTGCACCCCGTGCCCATCGGCGTGCCCGGTGAGCTGCACATCGGCGGCATCCAGCTTGCGCGCGGCTATCATCGCCGTCCCGCGCTGACCGCCGAGAAGTTCATCCCCGATCCCTTCAGCCAGACGCCCAACGCCCGGCTCTACAAGACCGGCGACCTGGCGCGCTCTCTGCCTGACGGCGCGATCGAGTACCTGGGGCGGCTGGACTTCCAGGTCAAGGTGCGTGGCTTCCGCATCGAGCTGGGCGAGATCGAGACGGCGCTGGGCCAGCATCCGCAGGTGCGCGAGGCGGTGGTCCTGGCGCGGCAGGACCCGCCGCCCGCCAGCGGGCACCCGGACGCGCGACTCGTCGCGTACGTGGTGGAACAGCGGCACAACGGGGCAGCCGAGCTAAGCGTCAGCGAGCTGCGGCGTTTCCTGGAGCCGACGCTGCCGGAGTACATGGTGCCGTCGGTGTTCGTCTTCCTCGACGCGCTGCCGCTCTCGCCCAACGGCAAGGTCGATCGCAAAGCGCTGCCTGCGCCCGACAGCGCTCGGCCAGAGCTAGAGGCAACCTTTGCCGCGCCGCACACCCAGGTCGAGGAGACGCTGGCCGCGATCTGGAAGCAGGTGCTTGGCCTGGAACAGGTCGGCATCCATGACAACTTCCTTGAGCTGGGCGGTGACTCGATCTTGAGTCTGCAAGTCGTGGCGCGCACCAACGAGGCCGGGCTGCGGCTATCGCCCGCGCAGATCTTCCAGCACCGCACGATCGCGGAGCTGGCGGCGGTGATCGGCACGGGACCGGCGGTACAGGCCGAGCAGGGAGTCGTGACAGGCGCGGTGCCGCTGACGCCGATCCAGCAGTGGTTCTTCGAGCAGCAGTTTGACGCGCCCCACCACTGGAATCAGGCGGTCCTGCTGGAGGCTCGCCAGCCGCTCGATCCGGCGCTGCTGGAGCCGACCATGCAGCAGCTTGCGGCCCACCACGACGCGCTGCGGCTGCGCTTCATCCACGACGCCCACGGCTGGCAGCAGCACAACGCCGCCATCACATCGCAGCCGCTCGTGTCCGTCGTCGATCTTTCCGCCGTGCCCGCCTCTGAGCAGGCCGAGGCGATCACGCAGCACGCGGCGGCGGCGCAGGCCAGCCTCGATCTGACCCATGGCCCGCTGCTGCGCGCGACGTACTTCGACCTCGGCCCCGATCAGCCGGCGCGCCTGCTGCTGGTGATCCATCACCTGGCCGTCGATGGCGTCTCGTGGCGCATCCTGCTCGACGATCTTCAGACCGTCTACGAGCAGCTCAGCCAAGGCCAGGCCGTAGCGCTGCCCGCCAAGAGCACCGCGTTCAAGCACTGGGCCGAGCGGCTGCAAGCGTTTGCCCAGGCGCCGGAGCTGCTGGCCGAGCGCGACTACTGGACCACGCGACCGTGGTCGGCGCTGCCTCCGCTGCCCGTAGACGGCGCGGACGAGCGCGCGAATACCGAGGAGTCGACGCAGCGCGTGGCGGTCAAGCTGAGCGCCGAGGAGACGCGCGCCCTGCTTCAGGACGCGCCGCAGGCATACAACACGCAGATCAACGATCTGCTGCTGACCGCGCTGGCCCAGACGTTCGCCGACTGGACCGGCAGGCAGACGATGCTGCTCAATCTGGAAGGCCATGGACGCGAGGATCTGTTTGGCGATGTGGACGTATCGCGCACCGTCGGCTGGTTTACCTCGCTCTTCCCGGTTGTGCTGGATCTGCGCCATACGCACGGCACCGGCGAGGCGATCGTGGCGGTCAAAGAGCAACTGCGCGAGCTGCCGCGCCGAGGCGTTGGCTACGGCATACTCCGCTATCTCAGCCAGGATGCCGCGCTGCGCGAGCAGCTTCATGCGCTGCCGCAGGCCCAGGTGATATTCAACTACATGGGCCAGCTCGATCAGATCCTGCCTGAGGAATCGCCCTTTGCCCTGGCGAAGGAGTCGCGTGGGCCGGAGCGCAGCCCATCTGCCCGGCGATCCTACCTGCTTGAGATCAACGCCGCGATCATCGGCGGGCAATTGCAGCTAGAGCTGGCCTACAGCCCGCACCTGTACCGCCGCACGACGATCGAGGATCTGGCGTACACCTACCTGGATACGCTCCAGGCGCTGATCGGCCACTGCCTCGCGCCGGAGGCGGGCGCGTACACGCCGTCCGACTTCGCCGAGTTCGAGTGGAGCCAGGATAGCCTCGATAATATTACTGACATCATTCGGAAATCGATAGGAGACGTGTAAAGTGCGCTTAAAGACCGTAGAAGATTTCTACCCCCTCGCGCCAATGCAGCAGGGCATGCTGTTCCACAGCCTGCACGCGCCGACATCGGGCGTGTATGTGGAGCAGTTGTCCTGCACGTTGCACGGAGATCTGAATATCCCAGCTTTCGAGCGCGCTTGGCAACAACTGGTCGATCGCTACCCTATTTTGCGCACGGCGTTCGTCTGGGAGGGCATCGACGAGCCGGTGCAACTGGTTCACCGGCAGGTAGCCATTCCGCTGGAACAGCAAGACTGGCGCGGGATCTCGCCGATGGCGCAGGCGGTGCGGCTGGAAACGTATCTGCACGACGATAAAGCGCAGGGCTTTGATCTGACCAGGGTGCCGCTGATGCGCTTCGCGCTCTTCCGCATCGCCGACGACGCCTACTTCTTTGTCTGGACCTTCCATCATATCTTGCTGGATGGCTGGTCGGTTTCGTCGCTGATCGAAAAGGTGCTGGCGGCCTACGAGTCCAACTGCCGGGGTCGTGAGCTGCGGCTCGCGCCTAGCCGCTCCTACCGCGATTATATCGTCTGGCTGCGGCAGCAAGACCAGTCGCGGGCCGAGGCGTTCTGGCGGCGGATGCTTCGGGGCATTACCGCGCCGACACAGCTTGGGATCGGCTCAGCCCGCAGCGCAGAAGAGGCCACCGAGGGCTACGTCAAAGCGGAGCTGCTGGTCGACGCGGCCACGACCGCCGCGCTGCAAACGCTGGCTCGCCAGCAGCAGGTGACGATCAGCACGCTGGTGCAGGGCGCGTGGGCGCTGGTGCTCAGCCGCTACAGCGGCGAGCAGGATGTCGTCTTCGGTGTCACCGTTTCGGGCCGCCCGCCAACGCTGACCGGCAGCGATGCGATGGTCGGGCTGTTCATCAACACGCTGCCGCTGCGGGTGCACGTCGATGCGCATGAATCGCTGCGGGCGTGGCTCGAAACGTTGCAGGCGCAGCAGGTCGAGCTGCGGCAGTACGAGTACAGCGCGCTGGTGCAGGTCCAGGGCTGGAGCGATGTGCCGCGCGGACAGCCGCTCTTCGATCATATTCTGGTCTTTGAAAACTATCCCATGGACGCCTACGCCAGGGCCAGCGGCGGCAATCTGCGCGTCAGCGATCTGCACTTCAGCGAACAGTCGAACTATCCCCTGACGATCGCGGTGGAGCCAGGCACCGAGCTGAAGCTGCAAATGAACTACGATCAGCGCCGTTTTTCGGCGACGGCGATCGAGCGGCTGCTGCGTCACTTCCAGATGGCGCTTGAGCAGATCGTCGCGCGACCGGAGCAGCGCCTTGGAGACGTGCAGATCGTGGGCGAGGCCGAGCGACGCGAGATGCTGGTCGCGTGGAACACCACCGCCGCCGACTACGCGCTCGATCGCTGCGTGCATGAGCTGGTCGAGGCCCAGGTAGCGCGAACACCCGACGCGACCGCGCTGGTCTTCGAGGATCGACACCTGACCTACGATGAGGTTAATCGCCGCGCCAATCAGGTGGCGCGTCACCTGCGTTCGCTGGGTGTTGGCCCCGACGCGCGGGTTGGGCTGTGCCTCCATCGCTCGCCGGAGCTGCTGATCGGCCTGCTGGGCGTGCTCAAGGCGGGCGGCGCGTACGTGCCGCTCGATCCGGCCTATCCCGCCGACCGCCTGGCCTACATGGCCGAGGACGCCCGGATCGGCGTGCTGCTGACCGCCGAGCCTTTGCGCGAGCATCTGCCGCAGACCGAGGCGCGGATCGTGTGCCTCGACGCGGACTGGCCGACGATCGCGCGACAGCCCGCCGACAACGTGCGCAGCGGCGTCGACCCCGATAACCTGGCGTACGTTATGTACACCTCCGGCTCGACCGGACGGCCCAAGGGCGTGCAGAACAGCCACCGCGCGATCGGCAACCGGCTGCTGTGGAATCAGCAGATCTACCCGCTGAGCGCGGCGGATCGCGTGTTGCAGATCGCCTCGTTCAGCTTCGACATCTCGCTCTGGGAGCTGGTCGGGCCGCTGCTGGCGGGCGCGCAGGTGATCATGGGCCGTCCCGGCGGGCAGCAGGATAGCGGCTACCTCGTGCGGCTGATCGCCGAGCAGCAGGTGACGGTCGCGCACTTCGTGCCGTCGCTGCTGCACGTGCTGCTGGAAGAGCCCGGCCTGGACGGCTGCGACGCGCTGCGCGGCGTCTTCTGCGGCGGCGAGGCGCTGCCCAGAGATCTGCCTGACCGCTTCTTTGCACGGCTGGATGCCGATCTGATCCAGTTCTATGGCCCGACCGAGGCGTCGATCAACGCGACCGCCTGGGTCTTTGAGCGAGACGTGCCGCAGCAGGGCGTGCCGATCGGTTGTCCGATCGCCAACATGCAGATCTATCTGCTGGATCGCCAGCTCAACCCCGTGCCGGTCGGCGTCGCCGGAGAGCTGCATATCGGCGGCGTGGGCCTGGCGCGCGGCTACAGCAATCGTCCTGATCTGACCGCCGAGCGCTTCATTCCCGATCCGTTCAGCCAGACCGGGGACCCTCAGGGTGGCGCGCGGCTCTACAAAACCGGCGATCTGGCGCGCTACCGTGAGGACGGCGTGCTTGAGTTCCTGGGCCGCCTGGACTTCCAGATCAAGGTGCGCGGCTTCCGCGTCGAGCCGGGCGAGATCGAGGCCGTGCTTCAGCGCCATCCCGATGTGCGCGAGGCCATGGTGCTGGCGCGCGAAGACCGGCCAGGTGACACGCGGCTGGTCGCGTACGTGGTGCCGAGCGCCGCGCAGGCCGGGGTTGAGGGCCGCAACGGGAAGCTCACAACCTATCTCAAGCAACTCCTGCCCGACTACATGGTTCCAGCGGCCTTTGTGTTTCTCGACGCGCTGCCGCTGACGCCCAACGGCAAAGTCGATCGCCGGGCGCTGCCCACGCCGGAGCAGGGCCAGTCCGAGCGCGAGGGCAGCTTTGCCGCGCCGCACACGCCCACCGAGGAGGTGATCGCCGGGATCTGGGCGGCGGTGCTCAAGATCGAGCGCGTAGGCATCCACGATAGCTTCTTTGCGCTCGGCGGACACTCGCTGGTCGCGACGCAGATTATGTCGAGAGTGCGGGATGCGTTCGGCATCGATCTGCCGCTCGGCGCGCTCTTCGACACGCCCACCGTCGCGGGACTGGCCGGGCGCGTCGAGCAGGCGCAGCGGGCGGCGCAGGGGTTGAGCATCAAGCCGATCGAGCGGGTTTCGCGCGAGCAGCCGCTGCCGCTGTCGTTCGCGCAGCAGCGCCTCTGGTTCCTCGATCAGTTGCAGCCGGGCAGCGCGGCCTACAACATTCCCGCCGCCGTGCAGATGAGCGGCACGCTCCACATCACGGCACTGCACCAAAGCCTGAACACGATCGTCAGGCGGCACGAGGCGCTGCGCACCACGTTCATCGAGCAGAGCGGCGATCCGGTGCAGGTGATCGCGCCGAGCCTTGAGCTGCCGCTGCCGGTCGTCGATCTCAGCGGTCGCTCGACGATCGAGCGCGAGCTGGCGGTGCTGCGCCATACGAGCGACGAGGCACAAACGCCGTTCGATCTGCAACGCGGCCCGCTGATCCGCACGAAGCTGCTGCGGTTAGATGAGCAGGAGCATGTGGTGCTGATCACCGTTCATCACATCGTCTCGGATGGCTGGTCGGTGGGCGTCTTCCTGCGCGAGCTGGCGACGCTCTACGATGCCTTTGTCGATGATTCGAGCGTCGATCCGTCCGGCCTGCTGGGCCCTGTGGGCACCCCGCCGCCGATCCAGTACGCCGACTTCGCGGTCTGGCAGCGCGCCTGGCTTCAGGGCGAGGTGCTCGAACAGCAGCTTGGGTACTGGAAGCAGCAGCTCGGCGGTGCGCTGCCGCTGCTTGAGCTACCGACCGACCATCCGCGTCCGGCGGTGCAGACCTTCAAAGGCGCGCGTCATAGGCTCGCGCTGCCCCGGCAGCTCTCGCACGCGCTGCTCGGGCTGAGCCAGCGCGAAGGCGTCACGCTCTACATGACGCTGCTGGCCGCGCTCCAGGTCTTGTTGCAGCGCTACACGCGGCAAGATGATCTGCTGATCGGCACGCCGACCGCCGGACGCACGCAGCGCGAGACGGAGAACCTGATCGGCTTTTTCGTCAACACGCTGGTCTTGCGCACCGACCTGTCGGGCAATCCGACCTTCCGCGAGCTGCTGAAGCGCGTGCGCAAGGTGGCGCTTGAGTCCTACGCTCACCAGGATCTCCCCTTCGAGCAGCTAGTCGACGCGATCCAGCCGCAGCGCGACCTGAGCCGCTCGGCGCTCTTCCAGGTGCTCTTCGCGCTGCAAAACGCGCCGATGCCAAACCAATCGCTGCGCGACCTGACGCTGGCCTCGCTGGAGATCGACAACGGCACCGCCAAGTTCGACCTCGCGCTGGATCTGACGGAGACAGCCGAGGGCATCGGCGGATTTATCGAGTACAACACCGATCTCTTTGAGCCGACCACGATCGAGCGCATGGCCGCGCAGTTCCAGACCGTGCTCGAAAGCATCGTGAGCAAGCCCACGCAGCGCATCGCCGACGTGACGATCCTGCCGGAGCACGAGCGGCAGCAGGTGCTCGTGACGTGGAACGCCACGGCGGCGAACTATTCCCGCGATGTCTGCCTGCACACGCTGATCGAGGCGCAGGTTGAGCGCACGCCCGACGCGACCGCCGTAACGTTCGAGGGGCAAGCCTTGACCTACGCGGCGCTGAACGCGCGCGCCAACCAGCTTGCGCATCACCTGCGGAGCTTGGGTGTCGGGCCGGAGACGCGCGTGGCCGTGTGCATGGAGCGCTCGCTGGAGCTGGTGGTCAGCTTGCTGGCGGTGCTCAAGGCCGGCGGCTGCTACGTGCCGCTCGATCCCGACTATCCCCAGGAGCGCCTGCACTTCATGCTTGGCGATGCCGCCGCGCCCGTGCTGCTGACCCAGGCGCCGCTGCTGCTCCCTGAGGATACCCGCCTGCCCACACAGCGCGCCAAGGTGGTATCCGTGGATAGCGCGTGGGACGAGATCGCCCGGCAGCCCGCGACCAATCCCGCGCTGCGGACCGGGGCCACGAACCTGGCCTACATGATCTACACCTCCGGCTCGACCGGGCAGCCCAAGGGCGCGATGAACACCCACCAGGCGATCGTCAACCGCCTGCTCTGGATGCAGGACGCCTACCGGCTCGACGCGACCGATCGCGTGCTGCAAAAAACGCCCTTCAGCTTCGATGTCTCGGTCTGGGAGTTCTTCTGGCCGCTGCTCACGGGTGCGACCCTCGTCGTCGCCAGGCCCGGCGGCCATCAAGACCCGGCCTATCTGGTCGAGCTGATCGCGCACGAGCGGATTACGACGCTGCACTTCGTGCCCTCGATGTTGCAGGTCTTCCTTGAAGAGCGCGATCTCGACCGCTGCCAGTCCTTACGCCGCGTGATCTGTAGCGGCGAGGCCCTGCCGCTGGCGCTGCAACAGCGTTTCTTCGCGCGGCTGGATGCCGAGCTGCACAACCTGTACGGTCCCACCGAGGCCGCCGTCGACGTCACCTTCTGGCCTTGCCACCCTGACCGCGCGCTCCACACCGTGCCGATCGGCTATCCCGTGGCGAATACGCAGATCTACCTGCTCGATCGCCACCTGCACCCCGTGCCCATCGGCGTGCCCGGTGAGCTGCACATCGGCGGCATCCAGCTTGCGCGCGGCTATCATCGCCGTCCCGCGCTGACCGCCGAGCGCTTCATCCCCGATCCCTTCAGCCAGAATCCTGGCGCGCGGCTCTACCGCACCGGCGACCTGGCGCGCTCTCTGCCCGACGGCGCGATCGAGTACCTGGGGCGGCTGGACTTCCAGGTCAAGGTGCGTGGCTTTCGCATCGAGCTGGGCGAGATCGAGACGGCGCTCACGCAGCATCCGCAGGTGCGCGAGGCGGTAGTCACGGCGCGGCAGGACACACCGCCCGCAGGCGGGCACCCGGACGCGCGGCTGGTGGCCTACGTGGTCGCGCAGCAGCAGCATGGAACGGCGGAACTGAGCGTCAGCGCGCTGCGGCGTTTCCTGGAGCCGAGGCTGCCGGAGTACATGGTGCCGAGCGCGTTTGTGTTTCTGGACGCGCTGCCGCTGACGCCCAACGGCAAGATCGATCGCAAGGCGCTGCCCGCGCCCGACAGCGCGCGGCCTGAGCTAGAGGCTACCTTTGTCGCACCGCAGACCCCCGAAGAGGAGGCGCTGGCTGCGATCTGGCAAAACGTGCTGGGTCTTGAGCGCGTCGGCATCCACGACAACTTCTTCGCGCTCGGCGGCGACTCGATGCGCAGCATTCGCGTCCTCTCCCAGGCGCGCGATCGGGGCTTCAGCCTCTCGTTGCAGCAGCTCTTCCAGCATCAGACGATCGGTGAGCTGGCGCGTATGTTTGGCGAACAGCCTTCGCGAGCCGTCGTCGACCAGCCGGTCGTGCCCTTCAGCCTGATCACCAAAGACGATCGGCTCAAGCTGCCCGGCGAGGTCGAGGATGCCTATCCGCTCTCCGCGCTTCAGGTCGGCATGCTCTTCCACAGCGAGTACCAGCCCGACTCGGCGGTCTATCACGACATCTTCACCCAGCACATCCGCACGCCCTTCGACGCCGACGCCCTGCGCGTCGCGATCCGCGATCTTGTCGCCCGCCATCCGATCCTGCGCACCGGCTTCGATCTGACCAACTACAGCCAGCCCTTGCAGTTGGTGTACCGCACGGCCCAGCCCCTCGTCGAGATCGACGATCTGCGCGCCTGCTCGCCCGCCGAGCAGGACGCCGCGCTGCTGGCCGCGATGGAAGCCGAGAAGCGCCGCCCCTTCGACTGGCGGCGCGCGCCGCTGCTGCGCTTCCAGATCCAGCGCCGCGCCGACGATGCCATCCAGTTCACCGTCAGCTTCCACCATTCGATCCTCGACGGCTGGAGCGTCGCCGCGATGAACACCGAGCTGTTCACGCTCTACTTCGCCCACCTGGGCCTGGCCGCGCCCGCGCTCGCCGCGCCGCCTGCCAGCGGCTTCCGCGATTTTATCGCTCTGGAGCAGCAGGCGCTCGCCTCGCAGGAGACGCGCGCCTACTGGACGCGCACGCTCAGCGACAGCACCAGCGAAGCGATCCCGCGCTGGCCTGCCGACGGCGCGCAGCCAGCGCAGCGGCAGATCCAGACCCACGACGTGGCGCTGACGCCGGAGCTGTCCAACGGCCTCAAGCGGCTGGCGCAACAGGCGGGCGTGCCGCTCAAGAGCGTGCTGCTGGCGGCGCATCTGCGCGTGCTGAGCGTGCTGCATGGGCGCGACGACGTGCTGACCGGCCTGGTTTCGCACGGACGCCCCGAAACCGAGGACAGCGAGCGCATCCTGGGCATGTTCCTCAACACGCTGCCTTTCCGCCTCAGTCTGGCTGGCGGCACCTGGCTCGATCTGGTGCGCGCTACGTTCGCGGCGGAGCGCGAGCTGCTGCCGCATCGCTGGTACCCGATGGCCGAGATCCAGCGCAGCCTGGGCGGCCAGGACCTCTTTGAGACGGCGTTCAACTACATCGATTTCCACGTCTACCAGCGCCTGGGCGAGCTGCCGGGCTTCCGACCGATGGGCGGGCAGTTCTTTCAGGAGACGAACTTTCCGCTGTCGGCGAACTTCGGCCTCGATCAGGGGACGGGCCACCTGCAACTGGGCGTCGAGTACGATGCCGCCGAGATCCCGGAGGCGCAGGCCAATGCCATCGCCGGGTACTACGCCCGCGCGCTGGCCGCGATGGTCGCCGAGCCCGACGCCCGCTACGATCGCAACACCCTGCTGAGCGAGGCCGAGCGCCGTCAGCTCATCGTGGGCTGGAACGCGACCGCGACGGAGTATCCGCAGCAGTGCTTGCATCAGCTCTTCGAGGCGCAGGCGATGCGCACGCCCGACGCTATCGCCGTGCTCTCCGGCGACCAGACGTTGAGCTATCGGGCGCTCAACGAGCGTGCCAACCAGCTTGCGCATCACCTGCGCAGCCTGGGCGTTCGGCCCGAGTCGCGCGTGGCGCTGTGCGTGGAGCGCTCGCCTGATCTGATCGTCGGGCTGCTCGGTATCCTCAAGGCCGGCGGCTGCTACGTGCCGCTCGACCCGGCCTATCCCCAGGAGCGGCTCGCGTTCATGATGGAAGATGCGCAGGTATCCGTGCTGCTGACCCAGGCACCGCTGCTGAGCGTCCTGCCTGACCACCATGCGCAGGTGGTGCGGCTCGATGCCGACTGGCCGCAGATCGCGCAGCAGCGCCGCGACACCCCCAGCAGCGGCGCGCAGCCCGATAACCTGGCGTACATGATCTACACCTCCGGCTCGACCGGCAGACCGAAGGGCGTGCTGGTGCCGCATCGCGGGCTGGGCAACCTGGCCCAGGCGCAGATCCGCGCCTTTGGCGTCACGCCCGATAGCCGCGTGCTTCAGTTTGCCTCGTTCAGCTTCGACGCCTCAATCTCCGAGATCTGCATGGCGCTGCTGGCCGGTGCGACGCTCTGCCTTGGCAGCCAGGACGCGATGGTGCCCGGTCCCGCCGCGTTGAACGTGCTGCGCGAGCAGGCGATCACCGTGGCGACGCTGCCGCCCTCGGTGCTGGCGGTGCTCACGCCCTCCGACTTTCCCTCGCTGCAATCGGTGATCGCGGCGGGCGAGGCGTGTCCTGCCACGGTGGTGGCGCGCTGGGCCACCCCGGAGCGGCGCTTCCTCAACGCCTACGGCCCCACCGAGACGACGGTCTGCGCGACGATCGCCGGCTGTCGGGACGGCAGCCGCACGCCGCCGATCGGCCCGGCCATCGCCAACATGCAGGTCTATGTGCTCGACCAGCAGCGCCAGCCGTCGCCGGTAGGCATCCCCGGCGAGGTCTACATCGGCGGCGTGGGCGTGGCGCGGGGCTATCATGGTCGCGCGGATCTGACCGCCGAGCGCTTCGTGCCCAACCCGTTCAGCCAAACAGGCGGCACGCGGCTCTACCGCACGGGCGACCTGGCGCGCTACCTGCCCAACGGCGATCTCGACTACATCGGGCGCATCGACCAGCAGGTCAAAGTGCGCGGCTTCCGCATCGAATTGGGCGAGATCGAGGCCGTGCTGCGGCGGCATGCGGCCGTGCGCGACACGGTGGTGCTGCTGCGCGCGGATCAGCCGTCCGCAGGCGGGCACCCGGATAAGCGGCTGGTGGCGTACGTGGTGGGAGCACAACGAGCAGAAAACGCGGAACCTGGAACCTCGAATCTGGAACTCGGAGCCGATCTGCGTCGCTCCCTGCTGGAACAGGTGCCGGAGTACATGGTGCCGAGCGCGTTTGTGTTTCTGGACGCGCTGCCGCTGACGCCTAACGGCAAAATCGATCGCAAGGCGCTGCCCGCGCCCGACAGCAGCCGCGCCGGATCGGAGCAGGGCTATGTCGCGCCGCGCACCCCCACCGAGCAGACCGTCGCGCGCATCCTCTCCGATATCCTCGTGGTGGAGCGTGTGGGCGTCCACGACAACTTCTTTGAGCTGGGCGGCCACTCGCTGCTGGCGATGCAGTTGATCTCGCGGCTGCGCGATGCGTTCCAGGTCGAGCTGCCGCTGCGGATCTTGTACGAGTCGGCGACGGTTGCCGATCTGGCGCTGGCGATCGTCCAAAAACAGGCGGAGCAGGCCGATAACGAGGCGCTGGACGAGATGTTAGCCGAGCTTGATCAGCTCTCGGATGAAGAAGTGCAGGCATTGCTCGCCAGCGGAGAAGGCCGAGATGAGTGAGGTTTCAAAGCGTGTCGCCGAGCTTTCGCCGGAGAAGCGCGAGCTGCTGCTGCGGCGTCTGCGCGAGAAGCAGCCGACGGCGGCTCCCAAAGTTGCCGCGACGCTGCCCGCGCTGGGCGTGAATCGCAGGGATCGGCATCGGCCCTTCCCGCTGTCGCCGATCCAGCAAAACTACTGGGCCGGGCGCAGCGGCTTCTTCGACCTGGGCGCGGTTGGCACGAATGTGTACACCGAGGCCGAGCTACGCTGGGCCACGCCCTCGCGGCTCGATCGCCTCAAGACGAACTTCCTGCTGGGCGGGCTTAACCGCGCGCTCCAGCGGGTGATCGAGCGCCACGACATCATGCGCGTGGTCGTTCAGCCCAACGGGCAGCAGCGCATTCTGCCGCAGGTGCCGCCCTATCAGATTCAGGTCGTCGATCTGCGCGGCAAAGACGCAGCGACGGTCGAGGCCGCGATCGAGCAGGTGCGCGAGCGGATGCGCACCGCCAGGGCACCGATCGACCAGTGGCCGCTCTTCGAGATCCTGGCGCATCGGCTCGACGGCGAGCGTGTGCGGCTGCATATCCGGCTCGACGCGCTGCTGGTCGATGGCACCAGCCGGGGATTGTTCATTCAGGAGCTCTTCCGGCACCTGGGCAACGCGCCGGTCGAGCCGCTGGCCGCGACCTACCGCGATTACGTCCTGACCTGGACGGCCTTTCAGCGGAGCGAGCTGTGCCAGAGCGCCCGCCAGTACTGGCTGGACCGTCTGCCGACGCTGCCGCCGATCGCGGAGCTGCCGCTGGCGGTGAATCTCAGCCCGCAGACGTTCTCGGCCTTCGTCAAGCACAACGTGACGCTGCTGGAGCCCGATGCCTGGACGCGGCTCAAGGCGCGCGCGGCGCGCGCCGATCTGACGCCCTCCGGCGTGACCACGGCGGCGTTTGTCGAGGTGCTGGCCGCGTGGCAGCCCAGCCGCCGCTTTACGCTCGGATTGGTCGGCACCTATCGCCCGCCGCTCCACGCGCAGATGGCCGACATGCTCGGCAACTTCAACACGATCTACCTGCTGGCGGTCGAGGACGACTCCGGCACCTTCGAGGCACGTGCCCGGCGCATCCAGCAGCAGATCGCCGCCGACCTGGAGCAGCGCTATTACCTGGGCCATCAGGTGCTCCGCGAGCTGAACCGGCGCAAAGGCGGCACGTCGCGGCCCACGCTGCCGATCCTCTTCAACAGCGTGATCGAGTACAGCCACGCCAGCTACCAGACGCGCGTCGGCAGGTCCGGCAACGGCGGGATGCTGTCGTTCGAGCAGCTCGACGCGGGCCTGCATATTCCACAGATTTTGCTCTCGCCGACGGTCAGCGAGAGCGCCGACGGCGCGCTGACCTGTAGCTGGCAATCCGTCGAGCAGGTCTTCCCCGAAAGGCTGATGCAGGAAATGTTGGATACCTACGGGCGTTTCATCCAGCGCCTGGCGAGCGACGAGACGGCCTGGAGCGAGACGCTGCCGCAACTGCTGCCCGCCGAGCAACTGGAGCGGCGCGCGGCGCTCAACGCCGCCGAGGCAACGCCGCCGCCGGGGCTGCTGCACAGCCTTTTCCAGGCGCAGGTTCATCTACGCCCCCGGCAGAGCGCCGTTGTGGCCGCCGACCGCACGCTGACCTATGCCGAGCTTGCACGACGCGCCGCGCAGGTCGGTCGGCGGCTGCGCGAGCGTGGCGCGCAGCCCAACACGCCAGTCGCGGTGGTCATGGAGCCGGGATGGGAGCAGATCGTCGCGGTGCTGGGCGTGCTCGAAGCGGGCGCGGCCTATGTGCCGATCGATCCCGCGCTGCCCGGCGAGCGCTTCCAGCGGCTTCTTGCCCACAGCGAGGCCACGCTGGCGCTGACTCAAACCTCGATCGAGCGCCGCATGAGCTGGCCCGCCGCGATCGAGCGGCTGTGCCTGGACTCCGACGAGTGGAGCGGCGTCGACGACCATCCGATCGAGCCGGTGCAGCAGGGCGATGATCTGGCCTGCGTGATCTACAGCAGCGCCAGCGACGAGCCGCTCGGCGTGATGATCGACCATCGCGGCGCGGTCAATACCGTGCTCGACATCAACCGGCGCTGCGGCATCGACGCCGACGACCGCACGCTGGCGCTCGCGCCGCTGAGCTTCGATCTGTCGGTCTTCGACATCTTCGGCACGCTGGCGGCGGGCGGCACGATCGTCGTGCCCGACGCGGCCTCGCGCCACGATCCGGCATACTGGGCCGACCTGATGCTCCGCGAGCGCGTCACGATCTGGAACTCGCCGCCCGCGCTGCTGGAAGCGCTGATCGCGCAGGTGGAGGACCAGCCTGATCGGTATCCGCGTACACTGCGACTCGTGCTGCTGAGCCGCGACTGGATGCCGGTGACGCTGGCGGAGCGGCTACGGGCGCTGGCCGAGCAGGTGACGGTGATCAACCTGGGCGGCGCAGCCGAAACCTCGATCTGGTCGAGCGCCGAGCCGATCGCCGCCGTCGAGCCGGAGCAGAGCCGCGTGACGCTGGGCAGGCCGTTGACCAACCAGCGGCTCCATGTCCTCAACGAGCAACTGGAGCCGTGTCCCGACTGGGTCGTCGGCCAGCTCTACATCGGCGGGCTGGGCGTGGGACGCGGCTACTGGCGCAACGCGCAGCAGACTCGCGCCAGCTTCCTGACGCATCCGCGCACGGGAGAGCGCCTGTACCGCAGCGGCGATTACGCGCGCTACCTGCCCGATGGCCGTGTCGAGCTGCTGGGTCGTCCAGACTATCGCGTCGAGGTTGCCGATCATCCGGTCGAGCTGCGGCAGATCGAGGCCGCGCTGGAGCGCCACCCCGCGCTGCGCGCGGCTGCGGTGCGCGCCTACACCGACGAGCCGGGCAGGACATATCTGGCCGCCTATGTCGTGCCGCGCCAGCAACCGGCCCCGCCGACGATCGCGCTACGAAGCTACTTGCGGAATTTCTTTCCTCAGTATATGATTCCTGCGGCCTTCGTCTCATTGGACGCGCTACCACGAACGACCAACGGAAAAGTTGATCGGCAGGCGCTGCCGGTGCCCGCCGCAGACGGAAAGACACTCCCAGCCGCGTTTGTCGCGCCGCGCGATCATCTGGAGCAGCAGCTTGCCGCGATCTGGCAAGAGGTGCTTCGCACGCAGCCGATCGGCGTGACCGATAACTTCTTCGACCTCGGCGGAACATCGTTTCTTGCCGTTCGGCTCATGTTGCTGATTCAAAAGGTGTTCGGGCAGGACGTGCCGCTGGCGACGTTCTTTCAGAACCCGACGATCGACCACCTGGCGCGGATCGTCCGCGAGGCGACGATCGAGCAATTGGCGCAGCAGCTTGAGGCGCAGGCCGACTCAATCCGGCAGGATGAGGTCGTCTTACCGCAGCTCAAGCCCATGGAACCATCCAGCGCCGAGGCAGGAACCGCGTCGGCTCGCTCGCAAGCAAAGGAGAATGCTGTGGAACAACGGACTGCTGCGCGAGGCATGCAGGTTTTCTTCGTGATCTGGCTGGGCCAGCTTGTCTCGATCCTCGGATCGATGATGACCGGCTTCGCGCTTGGCGTGTGGGCGCTCCAGAACAGCAGGTCTGTTACGGAATTTGCCCTGATCTCCGTGTTCGCGGCGGTGCCCTTCATCCTCGTCTCGCCCCTCGCCGGAGTGATGGTCGACCGCTGGGATCGCCGCAAGACGATGATTATGAGCGATACGATCGCGGCGCTCACGACCCTGGCGATCATGGTGCTCTACAACACAGGCGACCTCGCGATCTGGATGATCTACCTCCTGACCTCGATCTCTTCGATCGCGCGGGCCTTTCAGATGCCCGCCTACACCGCTGTCACCACGCTGCTGGTGCCCAGGGAGCAGCTTGGCCGCGCCAACGGCCTGGTGCAGCTTGCGCAGGGCATCGGGCAGCTCATCTCGCCGATCCTGGCGGGCGTGCTGGTGCAATACGTCGAGCTGTCCGGCGTGATCGCCGTCGACCTGGCAACCTTTGTGGTGGCGGTGCTGACGCTGATGAGCGTCAGGGTTCCGAGGCCGGAGCAGACCACGGCAGGCCAGGAGGCGCGCGGCTCGCTGCTGCATGAGTCGCGCTATGGCTGGACGTACATCAAGCAGCGGCCTGGATTGCTTGGCCTGCTGATGTTCTTCGCCACAAGCAACTTCATGGTCGGCATGGTGATTGTGCTGGCGCAGCCGCTTGTGCTGTCGTTCCCGTCGGGCTCGCCCGCCGTGCTGGGCACGGTGCTCTCGGTGGCAGGCGCGGGCATGCTCGTCGGCAGCGTCGTGATGAGCATCTGGGGCGGTCCCCGGCGGCGCGTCAACGGCGTGCTCGGCGCAATGGGCCTGGCCGGGCTGTGTATCATTATCGCGGGGCTGCAACCGTCGGCGCTGATCCTGACCGTGATGGCCTTCTTCTTCCTGTTTATGATGCCGTTCGTCGGCGGCTCGAGCCAGGCGATCTGGCAGAGCAAGGTTCCCGCCGACATTCAGGGCCGCGTCTTTTCGATCCGCATGATGATCGCCACCTCGGCCACGCCGCTGGCATATCTGCTGGCGGGTCCGCTGGCCGACTATGTTTTCCAGCCGCTGCTGCGGGATGAGCGCGCGCCACTGGCTGGCTCGATCGGGCAGATCATCGGGTACGGACCCGGACGCGGTATCGGCCTGATGTTTATCGTCTTCGGCATCCTCACGCTGGCAGCCGTCGCCGTCGGCTATGCCTATCCGCGCATCCGGCTGGTAGAGGACGAGCTACCCGACGCGCCGCTCGGCGTGAGCGAGAGCGAGGCCGAGGAGAGCGAGGCCGAGGAGATTCGCGCTGAGCAGACCAGCACGCTGCCGCAGCCGCTCTAGTGAGGGGTGGCGCGACGGCGCCGGGGTGAGGGCCTGGAACGCGACAGAACATACACGGCGGGTCGGCCAGCACAAGCCGTCGATCCCGCAACGATAGCGAGCATCGGCGCATGATCAGCGCCGGAGCAATCCCATTGAGCACTGAGTTATCCTTAGGAGGCACCATGAATCGGGACGAACAAGAAGATACGACGATCTACAAGGTCGTTGTTAACCACGAAGAGCAGTATTCGATCTGGCCCGCCGACCGCGAGAACGCGCTGGGCTGGCGCGACGCCGGCAAGAGCGGACTCAAGCAGGAGTGTCTGGACTACATCAAAGAGGTCTGGACCGACATGCGCCCGCTGAGCCTGCGCAAAAAGATGGAAGAGAACGCAGGCAATCAGTAGCTTTGCGCGGCTCTCAGTCGACCTGGCAGCGTGTACCCAGCCGGTGCTATACGCTGCCAGGTCGATGCTTGCAGCGGACGATCCTTACCAACGTGACGCCACGCGCCGCTCACGAGGCTCCAACACCACACGAAACGCTCCCTGTCGGATCTGAATGCTGCCAGTCTCGGTCGAACCATCGGCGAAGCGCAGAGCAAGCCACTATGGGTCACGGTCAACCGCTACAGCCGCGCCTGCTCAGTTTCGGGATCGCCGAGGATCGCCCTAGCTAGCCCGAATCCGCTACATCGATTGAAGCCGCGACCGTGTTGCCTTGCATTTGGCTCAGGAGCTTAGAGCATGGATCAGAAAGAACAGTCTGGCAGTTTATCCTCCTTCATCAATGATTTCGCCGCCGATAGCTGGGACGACGAAGAGCCGACGCTCCCTGAGCACCTGCTGCGCCTCGCGGATCAGCGCTGGGGCGTGTGGCGCACGGCGGTGCTGCGCGGCGCGGGCTTCCCGATCGCGCACGTGCTGAAGCTGAGCAGCCCGGCGTGTGCCGCCGCAGCCATGACGCTGATGCAGGCCGAGCGCAATCTGGCTCGCTGCCGGGAGGCCGCGCGCGAGACGGTGCGACAGCAGATGCAGACTACTCCACCCGATCAGCGCATGCCGCTGGTCAAGGCCCTGCGCCAGTTGAAGAAGGGCAAGTGGCCCGCTCCCGGCGTCGTCGGCGGCGAGGCCGCAACGGCGCTGGCGGAGCTTCACGCGGCGCGCGAACAGCTCCAGGCGGCGCAGGTGGCCTTTGAGGCAGCGTTTCAGGCTGCAACCGCGCAGATCTCCGATGCGATCTCCGAGGCTGCCGCCATGGAGCGCTTCCGCGAAGCCGTTACGTGGCAGAACCGAAGCGCGCTCCACACCGCGATTAACCAGCTCTTACGCCATCCAAGCGGCAGCGCCTTCTACAAGCGCAGCAACAAGCACGTGCTGGTCGCCAACTATTTGCAGCGCTACTGCGCCAAGAACGATACGATCGGCTTTTTTGGGCCGGTGGCCTGGGCGACATTCGTGCCGCAGGGCCAGCCGATCCGCTTCACGCCCGGCGACAAGCTGCTTGAGGCGCGCGAGGTCTTCTTCGAGGGCTGGTGCATCGATACGCTGGCCGAGACGCTGGCGAGACAGAAAGCGATCCGGCCCTGGCTCGCGCCGCGCCGCATGCCGTTCATCCACCTCGACGGCGCGCAGCTCCATCTACCGCTTGAGCAGCCGATGCAGCTCTCGCCGAAACAGGCCGTGGTGTTGCAGGCGTGCGATGGGCAGCGCATTGCCAGGGAGATCGCCGTCGAGCTGCTGCGCGCGCCGACCAGGCAGTTCGCTGGCGAGGCCGACGTGTATCAGGTGCTTGACAGCCTCCACACGATGGGCCTGATCGCCTGGACGCTTGAGGTGCCGCTCGAATCGCGGCCAGAGCGCACCCTGCGCCGATTGCTTGAGCGGATCGGCGATGAAAGCCTGCGCCGTCCCGCGCTCAATGCGCTGGCCGAGCTTGAGTCCGCCCGTGCCGCCGTGGCGCGCGCCGCAGGCAGCGTCGAGCAGCTCGATCAGGCGTTGGAGCAGCTTGAGACGACGTTCAATCGCATCACGGGCGCGATGCCGACGCGCTCGGCGGGCCAGACCTACGCGGCACGCACGCTGGTCTATGAGGAGTGTCGCCGTGATCTGGAGCTGGAGCTAGGCCCTGCGGTGCTCGACGCGCTCGGCGGGCCGCTCTCGCTGCTGCTGCTCAGCGCGCGCTGGATTACCGCGCAGGCGGCAGCGGCCTACCGCGAGACGTTCAAGCAGATCTACGCCGATCTCGCCCACAAATCCGGCTCGTCCACGGTCGCGGCGCTCGACTTCTGGCTCAAAGTGCAGGAATTGCTCCAGGACGACAGCAGCCAGATCGTTCAGGCGGTGACAGAAGAATTCCAAGCGCGCTGGGCCGCTATTCTGTCGATCCCGCCGGATCAGCGCCGCGTCGAGTACAGCAGCGACGCGCTGCGCGAGCCGGTCGAGACGGCGTTTGGCGACGCACAGCCCGGCTGGAGCCTGGCTCACTACCACAGCCCCGACGTGATGATCGCCGCGCCCGACGCCGAGGCGATCGAGCGCGACGAGTATCTGTTTGTGATGGGCGAGCTTCATGTCGCGCACAATACGATCGGCGGCGCGGCCTTTCTGACGCAGCATCCAGCGCCCGAAGATCTGTTTCAGGCCGTCGTGCAAGACCTGCCCGGCCCGCGCCTGGTGCCGGTAACGCCGCGCAACTGGCACCACCTGACGGCCCGCACTCGATCGGCGCTCGTCTCGCCGTGGGACTACCGGCTGCTCTTATCGAAGGATGCGTGCGGCGTGCAAAAATCGCGGGCCGTGCCGATCGGCGCGCTGGTGATCGAGCCTGCCGACGATAGCCTGACGATTCGGACCCGTGACGGCAAGCTCCGCTTCGACATCGTGGAAGCCTTCGGCTCGCTGCTCTCGAATATCGTCGCCAACTCGTTCAAGGTGCTGCGTCCGGCCAGGCACACGCCGCGCGTGACGATCGACCGGCTGGTGATCGCCCGTGAAGCGTGGAGCTTTGCCGCTGCTGAGATCGCGTTTGCCGCCAGCAAGCACGAGGCCGAGCGCTTTCTCGCCGTGCAGCGCTGGGCGGATGAGCACGGCATGCCCCGGTTTGTCTTTGTCAAAGTGCCGGTTGAGGTCAAGCCGTTTTTCGTGGATTTCGCCAGCCCGATCTATATCGACATCTTGAGCAGAATGATCCGCCGCACCGTCGAGCACGCCGGTCCCGACGCGCGCGTCACCTGCTCGGAGATGCTGCCAATGCCCGATCAGACCTGGCTCGCCGACGCGCAAGGCCAGCACTATACCAGCGAGCTACGGATCGTCGGCGTTGATCTCAGCGCCTACGACAGCGGGACGCGGATCTGATCCGACGCGCCGAACAGCGCAGGAGCATGCTGGATTCGTCCAGTATAATGAGCGTGATCGGCTCCGGATCGATCCTCGTGCATACCTGCGCCAGGCGACGGGACATGGTACACTGCGATTGAGCGAGAGGGCCGTCAGGCCGGGAGTGTGGGGGAGTCCCCCAACCACTCCCCTTTCTGATGCAGCATCGTGTATGCTGTTTTCCTAAGAGGCTGCCTGATTCTGCACTAGAACAAGGATTAGTGGATTATGACGACAACACCCGCGCAGACACCCTGGATCACCTTTCCGCGCCCGAATCCAGCGGCTCGCCTGCGCCTGTTTTGCTTTCCATACGCCGGTGGCGGTGCCTCGATCTACCGAACGTGGTCGAGCGTGCTGCCGCCTGAGATCGAAGTCTATCCGGTGCAGCCGCCGGGACGCGAGACGCGGCTGAAAGATAAGCCCTTCACCCAGGTTCCAGAGCTGGTCGCGTCGCTCAGCAGCGCGATCCTGCCGCATCTCAACATGCCGTATGCCTTCTTTGGTCACAGCATGGGCGCGCTGACCTGCTTCGAGCTAGCCCGTCAACTGCGCAGGCAGAACGCGCCGCTGCCGCTGCATATCTTCGTGTCGGGCCACCGCGCGCCGCAGATCCCCGACGACGACGAGCCGATCTATCATCTGCCCGATGCGGAGTTTATCGAGGAGCTGCGCACGCTCAACGGCACGCCCGACGCGGTGCTGCAAAACGACGAGCTGATGCGGCTGATGCTGCCGCTGCTGCGCGCCGACTTTGAACTCTGCAATACCTACACCTTCACCGAGGATGCGCCGCTGCCCTGCCCGATCACGGCGTACGGCGGCTTGCAGGACGATGAAGTCAGCCGGGATCAGCTCGCAGCCTGGCGCGAGCATACTAGCGCCCATTTTACGATGCGGATGTTCCCCGGCGATCATTTCTACCTGCATGGCTCGCGCGCGCTGCTGCTGCAAACGCTAGCCCAGGACCTGGTGCAGGTGCTCCGGCGCGTGCCCCCTAGATAACCGGGCAAGATCGGGAAGCGGCACGCCGCGCCGGGGATCGCTCCTCGGCGTGGCGTCGTTTCGCGCCGCGAACGTCGTTCCCTTGCAGGAGTGCGTACTCAGCTACGTTGCGGACAATCGAGCATAGCCAGCGCTCGGTGCTCGAACGTATAGGCTTGTTGTCACCCAAGCTCCAGCCATACCCCCGTGCGCTCGCTCGTGCTCAGCACATGCGCCCGCGTCATCACCTCCCAGCGTACGCCATACGGATCGTCGATGATCAGCGCGTCCGGTCGATCGGCGACGATCGTGCAGCCGAGCAGCGCCGCCCGCCGACGGAGCTCCGCTAGCTCCGCACGATCCACATGCAGCCCGATGTGCGATAGCGTGCCGTCCGGCATGATCGCCGATTGAGCTTCGAGCGCCAGCGTAAAACCCTCGCGCTGGAGCATGCTCAGCCCCAGATCAATCCCTGCGGCAATCGCGTCATCCCAGGATGAGGCTGTCGGCAGCGTTCGCCAGCCATCGGCGTGCTCCGCCTCACGGAATAGAACCTCAAGCGCAAAAAGTGTACAATAGAACGACTCGGCCTGGCGCAGGTCGACCACCCGCAGCGCAAGATGATTAACGCCGTAGTAGCTCACACTCATGCTCCTTCGCATGGATAGCCCTACGACACGGTGTAGCGCTATCCTTCAGCAGATCTGCTGCCGGATCATCAAGATTATGTTAAGATGTAGCGTAAGCGTCGATACGTCCATACGAACGGCTGCATCGTGTGTCGGCGATCGGAAAAACGATTATACTATCGGCGGCTCGAATGCCTCGCATCGCCTAGCACCAGACGCCAGCCGGACGATCCAGGGTATTGAAAATCTGGTGGTATTGGCTCTACACCCTGTAGTAGGAATTCCAGAAGACCCAGTACTGACAAAAAAGAAACTTAACATATTTCGTGATTTAAGTATATACTGAAAAAATCTGTCGGCGCATCCATCCTTCCTTCTTGTTAACCTACGCAAAAACACAGGGATCAGGAATGACATCGAAAAGACAGAGCGAGCGTTTACAACCGCGAGTCCTCCTTATCGAAGATAATCCACAACAGATCGTCCTTGAAAGACACACGCTTGAGAGCGTCGGATTTGAGGTTTCTGTCGCTTCTTCGGCAGTTGAAGGCGTCGAATATGCCATGTCGCTGCTCGATCTTTCCAGACCGGCTCATCCAACGGTGATCGTCCTCGATCTTGTGCTGCCCGATCTGATCCTCCAGAGCATGGAAGGCTCGGTGCTGGCAGCGGCATTGCTTGGGAGAATGCTGGATGGCATGATTCATCCGGCGACGATTGTTGCGCTGACCGGCGAGCTGACCAAAGAGCGCAAAGAGGCCGCGCTCTTCGCAGGCTGTAGTATGGTCTTGACCAAGCCGCTGCTCAGGGAGCACGCCGAAGAGCTGTTCAAGATTGCCCACGAGCCACCGGTCCTGCCGAATATCAAAGTCTCGTCGTATAAGGCGCAGGGCTTCCGCGTGTTTCGCAGCTTTGCCGAAAAGACGCTGAACGATCTCAGGAATCGCCATCCGCTGACGCTGTGGTCGCCTGAGGATGCCCATCTTGTGCTCAGCAGCATCACGCCGTTTCCGCCGCCGTCAGATGTCGATCAGGGGCGGGCGGGCGCGCTGCTGTATGCGCTTGGCGGCCAGGCCGCGGCGCGCGAAGAGCTTCAGCGCTGTGCGACGCAGATGGAGAAGAGCTATGGCCTGCACAGCGAGATCTTGCAAAAATTTCTGGACGGCTGGGAGCGTCGCGCGATCGTCAAGTACTATGTCGATCGCGGCTTCTACGAGGATTCGCGCATCTACACCTGCATCAAAGAGCTACCACAGCGCATCAGCGACCGGCTTAAGTCGCAGGCGTCGCAGCGCAACGGCCACGAGTCGGGATAGTCTACGCCGCGCTGCTGTCGCGTCGATCACGCCTCCGCCCTGGCCGCCAGGGGCGCTGGAGTCGCGCGGCCCGGCAGCGTCAGCGCCAGCAGCGCCGCGGGCACTCCCAGCAGCGTGATCGCCTGAAGCGCTCGCAGCAGCCCGATCTGGTCGGCGGCGATACCTGCCAGCCAGGTGCCGATACCACCGGCGGCGAAGGTAAAGCCCAGGATCAGGCCAGCCGCGAAGCCTTGCCTAGCCGGAATCAGTCGTTGCGCGTGGACGACCAGCACGCTGTGCTGCCCGCCGATCAGCAGGCCGCTCAGCGCGCTCGCCACAAATGCCGCCAGTGGCGTGGGTGCCCATAGACAGATCAGCCCGGCAGGCACGCCCAGCAGCAACGGCCCCACGGTAGCAGCCCGCATGCCACGCCGATCCGCCAGCTCGCCGGTGACGATGTTCCCGATCGCCGCCGCAAGCATGAACGTCCCCGCCAGCATGCCATAGGCAGCCGAGTCCCAGCTTCGATCGGCGAAGAGCTTGGGCAGGAACGCCGAATAGGCCGCCTGGATCGACGAGCGCAGCGCGACCAGGAGGATGAAGGCCGCGACGATCGCGCCCGCAGTACGAGCAGGGCCGCTTGCCGACTTCTTCGACGCGCCGTGGATGCGCGCGCCCGCCGGAGCGGTCAGCAGCAGCGTGACCGGCAGCAGCAGAAACGCGGCCATCGGCAGCGTGCCCAGGTTGCCGCTCACACGAAAGAGCAGCCCGCCAAGCATCGGGCCGAGCGCCAGACCCATCTGCCCGCAAAAGAAGAAGAGCGCGGTGGCGCTGGCCGCGCGGCTGGGATGCGCCGCGCCAGCGTTGGCCGTGCCGACCGGATGGAACAGGCCGGAGCCAAGCGCGGCCAGCAGAAAGCACGGCAGCAGCACCAGCCAGCTCTGCGCCAGGGCAACCGCGCTGAAGCAGAGCGCCATCCAGCCAACGCCCACACCCGCCAGCGCCGCCGGTCGACTCTGCACGCGGTCGGCCAGCCAGCCAAACAGCGGCTGCGAGAGCGAGCCGACGAAGGTGTACAGCGTCAGCGCCAGGCCGATCTGCGCATTGGAAAGGCCCAGCGGCTTCGACAGCACCGCCAGCAGCACCGGGCCGGCGCTGTTCAGAATATCCACTCCAAAATGGCCGGTAGCAATCGCCAGAAAGAGGCGGCTGCGGAATAACGTCAGCACAGCGAAAACTCCTGAGATCGTTTCACCAGATTGTGCCGACAGAAGCGCGGGTCGTCAAGGGACAAAAGATGTGACAATCGGCTGTATCAAGCGGCTTGTTGGAGAATTGGTGTGCGAGATCCTGCATCAGAGCGGGAATGCCTGGGAATGATCGCCGCCGCTGATCCTTTTGTTCCTTTGCTCTTTGCCAAAAATCCTCCACGCTACACAGTACTTTTGTGGGCTTCTTCGGCGTTTAAGCGTATAAGGGCTGGTATCCGCAGGAGCCGCATACAACCTCCGCGCGGCTTCATTCGAGGACAGAGCATACGCATCGGGTGGCAGGAAGAAGCGAGGGGCAAGGAGTGACATGCGCTGACGATGGTCGAGGATGATCGGCGGCAGGACACCGCTGCCTGGCAATGTCGATGCGACAAGGAGGACTCCATGTACACTTCGTTGGACACGCTCACAAGATTACTCCTGGCCTTCTTGGTGTTCGCAAGCGGATCGCAGGTGTCTATGGCTAGCGCACGGGTACAGCCGTGGCTCGCCGGGGAGCAGATCGCCGCCTCGCTCCCGGCGACGGTGACAAGCTGCGCCACCGCCCTAGATTTTGGCGAAACCATGCAGTGTACGATCGATCTTGCGGGAGAGATCGACATGCACACGTTCACCGCAGCGATCGATGATGTGGTCAAAGTCAGGATGACGCGCATCTCCGGCACGCTCAATCCTGCGGTCCACATCTACGACCCGGATGGTGCCAATATGTGCTCGGCCTTTACCTCGGAGAAGATCGTCGAGATCAATAACTGTGTCATTCCTCGTGCTGGCATATACACGCTGCACGCCAGCGATACCTATCGCACCAACACGGGCACCTATAATCTGTACATCCAGCGCCTTAACAACCCAGGCAACACGCAGCCGATCGGCTTTGGTCAAATCCTCACGGGCACAATTACATCAGCCGCCGAGATTAACACCTACACCTTCCTGAGCAGCGGAGGCGGTAGCGCAAGGATCAAGATGAGCCGTACCGCAGATGACCTGCGTCCACGCATCCGCATCTACGACCCGGCTGGCACCAACATTTGCTCGGCCTTTACCTCCGGCTCGGTTGCCGAGATTACGAGCTGTCCATTAGCTAGCCGGGGCACCTATGCCATCCTGGCGGACGATAATGGCAGCCGTGTGGGGAGCTATACATTAGAGCTGGCGTGCGCGCAGGAGCCGTGCCGCCCCTACACCAGTCTGATGTACCTGCCCCTGGTCAGAAAAACACCCTGACCGACAGAACATCCATGACGCTACGCGCATCGCTGGCAGCTCAGCGCCACAGATGCGCGTACTTGAGCCCGGTGCCGGTGTTGAACAGTACCACCGTCTCATCGGGCTTGATCCAGCCCTGCTCAAGCAGCCGGACTTGAGCGGCAAGACATGCCGCGCCCTCAGGAGCGGGGAAGATCCCGGTCATCGCGCCCATCACCCCGGCATACTCCAGCATCTCGGCGTCATCCACGGCGATGGCGGTGCCGCCGCTCTCACGCAGCGCGCGCAGGATCAGAAAATCGCCGACCGCCGCCGGCACGCGCAGGCCATCCGCAACGGTCCTGGCGCCCTGCCACAGCTCGGCATGATCCGCGCCCGCCTCGAACGCCCGGACCATCGGCGCGCAGCCGGTGCTCTGCACACAGACCATCCGGGGCCGCTCCGAGCCGATCCAGCCCATCTGCTGCATCTCGTCGAAGGCTTTCCACATCCCGATCAGGCCGGTGCCGCCGCCGGTCGGGTAGATGATCACATCGGGCAGCGTCCAGTCCAATTGCTCGGCCAGCTCGTAGCCCATCGTCTTCTTGCCCTCGATCCGGTAGGGCTCGCGCAACGTTGAGCAATCGAACCAGCCGCGCTCGGCCACGCCCTGCCGCACGCGCGCGCCACAGTCGGTGATCAGCCCATCGACGAGCGTCACCTGCGCGCCGAGCACCTTGCACTCCACCTGAAACGTCGGCGGCACATCGGCGGGCATGAACACATGCGCAGGCAAACCAACGGCAGCGGCGTAGGCGCACATCGCCCCGGCGGCGTTTCCGGCGCTGGGAATCGCCAGCTCGCGCGCGCCAAGCTCAAAGGCCCGGCTGACCGCCATGCACAGACCGCGCGCCTTGAAGCTGCCCGTGGGATTGAGCGACTCATCCTTGATGTACGTGCGAGCGCATCCGACGCGCGCTCCCAGACGCAGCGCGTGATAGAGCGGAGTCCAGCCCTCTCCCAGGCTGATCGCCGCCGTATCGTCCTGAACCGGCAGCACCTCCTGGTAGCGCCAGAGCGTGGCCTGGCGCTGCCGGAGCGCATCCTTCGTCATCGTCTGCGCGGCCCGCGCGAGATCGTAGCGCGCCAGCAGCGGCTTGCCACAGGCCGGGCAGAGGTTCATCAACTGGTGCGGCGAGTAGGTCGCGCCACACGCGCCGCACTCCAGATGGGTTAGCGTTGATCGAGTCACGTCGTTCCGATTCCTTTCCGGCGCATCACGTCAGGCTGTCGAGAGCGAGGACCGCGCGAGCAACCTCCTGCGTATCCTACCAGCAATCGCCTCGGCGATCGACCGGCGCGCTGCATGACCTGTGCCGCCGACCAGCCGACCACAGCGGTCAAGCTGCGGCGGTTGACATCAGAGTTATAATATTTTTACTTTCTCCATATTGGTTCCACCCAGGAGGTTTTCATGGCTACTCGTCGTTGGGCGGCTCGGCTCGCCGCTGTCGCAATGCTGCTTGGAATGTTCCTGCTTGGTATCGCCCTCTTCGCTCCATCAGCGCGCGCGGATATTCCACTCCCTGGCACGTATGAGGACCGCCGCACCTACTATAGCGATAGCACCAGGACCCAAATTGTGGGAAGCTGGGTCTATGATTGTTATGGGAATATTTGGACATGGGGGACTCAGAGCGGGTATGTGGACTATGAGCGGTTCCCATGCGAGAATCCTTAAGCCGCGTTCTGCGGAGATAATCGTTCGTCCGAGCGGGTACGCTGCTGCTAATCTTTATTAGAAGTTGCCAATCAGGTGCTATACTGGAGCAGGTAGCACCTGATTTCGATGTCTGAGATGCACGACCAATTCTCCAGCCTTATGTTCAACAGTTAGGATTAACCATCAACCAAGTAGGCGAACAAAGTCTTGAACTGATTGTAGCGTCCTGGCTCGGCAAACTCATTCACGGCGACATCTTGCCTGCTGAACTCCCTGCGTCACAGGCATGGTTACTCGGCTCAGGCTTATATCAAGCTGTAGCAGAAGGCAGACTCCAGCATGAGGTTGTCGCATGAACATCTATGTTGAAACCAACTTTGTGCTCGAGTTGGTCTTTCAGCAAGAACAAGCGGCAAGCTGTGAACAAATATTGCAGCTTTGCGAAGCGGGAAATGCCCGTTTAGTCCTACCAGCGTATAGCCTTGCCGAGCCACATGAGAAGTTAACACGGCAAGCAAGTAATCGTAAAGAGCTACAACAAACCCTCGCGGCGGAGCTACGCCAGCTCGTTCGCACAGCACCCTACGCAGCGCGCATCAATAGTCTCCAAGAGATCACCGCAACAAGAACACAAAAGATTTTGACAATCCAGACATCGTTGATGAGCTAAACCAGCACCAGTGACGCTCAAGCTCAACGTGGAGAAATAGCGGCTCAGGCGGTCGCAGGTACTTCCAATCTTCCAGGCGGCTCTCACCATCGCTACGATCGCCCGTATGAACGTCCCGCAGCTCTGCGCGGGACGCTGTCTACTGCCTGGAGTAGTATCACACTTGCCCGACGACGCACCTTCGGGCATACTGGCGGCGCGGACTTTGCCGTGACAAGCTAGCCCTGGAGGCGACAGACGATCGTGAGCGTGATTGAGCAGTGGAAACGACGAGCGCGCAGCCTGAAGACCGAGCTCTACGCGCTCTATCTGGCCTACAACGATCCGCGCGTGCCGTGGTACGCCCGCCTGTTTGCCGCCTGTGTGGTCGGCTATGCCTTTAGCCCGATCGATCTAATCCCCGATCCGATTCCGATCCTGGGCTACCTTGACGATCTGATCGTGCTGCCGATCGGCATCACGATCGCGCTCAGGCTGATACCGGCGCAGGTCATGGCCGAATGCCGCGAGCGGGCGCGGCTCGTCATGCAGCAGGGCAAGCCAACCAATTGGGTCGCGGCTGGAATAATCGTCGCGATCTGGCTGCTGCTGGCTGCCGCAGCGCTCATGCTGCTGCTGCGGGTCCGCACCTGAGCCGCTGCCCCTCTCAAGCTTACGGGTAGCGCTTCTGCAACCGCAGGTAGCGCGCTCTTCACCTTAGGCGTCCGGACGATCGCCTACAATAGCGCCGTGGCGATAGCACAGCCGGAGACGTATCGAACGCCAGCCGAACAGGCGATGGTTCCTGCGGATTGCTGTGGCTTAAGTCAGCCATTTTGAAAGTCGGCTTGACCACAGCACTTTTATATGTCACAATATGGGGACCAAAGAGACAACTACATCTGCGGAGCCTTCCTCGCTTCTACATCAAACCCTGTAGGCTACGTCCACGTAATCCATCGGCAGGTATTTTAAGAAACGGCAACTCTGCATAGCCGATTCCCCCAGCGGCCTAGTGCATCCGGTTTTTACTACGCTGTGTAGCGATCGACAACCGGCATCTCGGATGCGACACGCGGGCGTAAGCCAGCACCGCGCGGATTCGACCTCTCTGGATCGGCGGCATAGCCCAGAGGTATCACGAGGAGACAGATGTATGCCAACTCCGGTTAACACCACCTCCCAGCCTTCACGACCATCGATCGTCGATCCGGCGCTTGATCGAACCGTGCTGTTCGCACCGTGCGTGCTCGATCGCGGGCGATTTAGCTGGGTCTGGATTGTTCCGACCTGCCCCTACTGCGGCAAATCGCACGATCATTATGGCGGCCCGATCGACGGCGATCCCTACGTGTATATCGGGCGGATGTTCGCCGCGCGCTGCGACGCCACCGACCGGCGGCGGCTGACACCGGACTATCCCAAGCTGAACCTATGGTATGTGCTGGAGCCGATCCAGGCGAAGGAGCGCGCGCCAGGCAAGACGCGCGCCGTCGGCGAGGGATAGCGCGGCACACGCACAACCTAGACCCATTCATGTATCGTCTGGTCCGTCCAAGGCACACCGGCAGCCGAAGCTCAAGCTGCGCTGCGCACTGCTGCCGGGTTCGCAGCGATGTTGAAGCGACTATTCCTTCACTCCCCCGTGAGGAGGAATCCAGACCATGTCAGCCGAAACCAAGCTAGCGCTGATCCAGCGCCTGTTCGACCATGTTTGGAACCAGGGCCAGACCCAGCTTCTCGACGAGCTGTTAGTCGCGGAGCAGACGAGCGACTCGCTCCAACCGGCGATTCAGCAGATCCGCGCGAACATGCGCATGCTGCGCGCGGCCTTTCCCGACTGGCAGACAACCATTGAGGATACGATCGTTATGCCGGATCGCGTGCTTGTGCGCTGGACAGCGTGCGGCACTCAGCGCGGCGAGTTTATGGGCATGGCCCCGACTGGCACGTGGCTGGAGACGAGCGGCATCAGCGTCTATTTCATCAGCGGGGAGCGCATCCGTGAGGCTCGCGTGCAGCGCGACAGCGTGGAGATGATCCGGCAATCCTGGGCTGAGCTGCTGCGACATACTGCCATGCGCCCAGGCCGGGCCTCGTGCCGCGCAGTTCGCTACTGCGCGTAGCGATCAGCGCGCGATTGGCCTGAGGAGCGCGCCAGGCGAAAACCAGTCAGATGGCCTGCCATCCGTGACCGGAGCAGGGTTCGGTGAAGCAATCTCGCCGCACGATGGCGGGCTGTTCACCGAGCGGCGTGCGGCTGGTGGTATGCTGGTTCGAGAAGCGTTGAGACGGAGCCGATCCCGACAAAGGAGGATCTTGCGATGACTGAACGAAAGCCTGATGAAGTGCATATCACCCACGAGCTTAAGCAGCTTGGTCGACACCTGACCCAGACGGTCAAGGCGGTTGCCGGTGGCGAAGAAGTGCGCAAGCTGGGCCAGGAGTTGCGCGAAGGCTTCAAGGGTATGATCGAGGAGATGGAGGAGACGCTGGACAAAGCCCGCGAGCGCGAGGAGGTCCAGCGGCTGCGCGCGCAGGCGACACGTGTCGCCGATTCGGTGAAGAGCGGCGAGGCGCAGCAGGAGATTCGCGAAGAGGTTGCATCGGCGATCCACCGGCTGAACGAGCAGCTTCGCGCCCTGCTTCAGCGAATCCAGCCCCAGGACGACGAGCCGCCCGCGCAGCCGACCTCCTCGGCAGGCATGCCCACCGAGCGCCTCGACCCGAACCAGCCGACGGTGAAAAACCCGTACACCAATCCCGACGGCTGATCGTCCGCCGCCGGTGGAAGCCGGTATCGGCAGAACGGCATCCGCTGCCACCTACGAGCCGCACCCGATTCGGGTGCGGTTTGCTGTTGCCCGGCGCGTAGCGGAAGTGTAACGGCTGGGAATGCGATCTGCACAGCGCCACGGCTCTTCGCATACTAGATTCATACTTGGATGAGTGTGCGTTGTAGCCTGCATCAATCGGTATCTCGGAGTATAGATAAGGAGACTACCATGAGTACAGCACAAAGCCAGACGCAGGCAGCGCGGCCCAGACGCATTGCCGATCGTGATCTGGGGCTGCTGATCCTGGGAGCGCTGCTGCTGATCGTCGTCGGCCTGATCAGCATTCCGCTGGTGGGTCGGCGCGCGCCCACGCTTGCGCCCGCCACCACGCCCGAAGGCACCGTGCAGCGGTTCTACCAGGCGGTATACACCGGCGATTACAACACCGCATACAGCTTTATCAGCGCCGACACCCAGAGCAAGCTCTCGATGGTTGAGATGCAGCAGCAGTTGAACATCGATCCGAAAAACAGCCAGATCCGGGTGCGCGAGACGACGGTCATCGGCACAAACGCGACCGTCGTGGTGACGGTGACGTATTTCCAGCCCGGCGGTATCTTTAGCTCTGGCGAGTGGAGCATGGACGAGGAGGTGCTGCTCCAGCGCGACGGCGAGAGCTGGAAGATCATCGGCGGGCCGTTTTATATCCCTGAGGAACCGATGCGCTAATCGCCCGTCCGGCATGATCGCGTCGAGGTTTGCGGTCTAGGGAGGTAGCTATGGCAACTCAAGTTGTGCGACGATTATACATCTATGCTGCCGCGTTTCTTGGCCTGCAACTGGCCGCCTGGGGAGCGCGCCGGATTATCGGCGCGCTGCTGGCGCAGATGTTCGAGCCAACAGCGCTGAGCGGCATCGCTCAAGAAAGCTTCGTGTATGTGCTCAGCCAGAGCGTGGCGCTGCTGATCGTCGGGCTGCCGCTGTGGCTGGGACACTGGTACTGGGCACAGCGCATGCAGAGCCGTCCCGAAGAGCAGCATTCGGCGCTACGGCGGCTCTACGGCTACGCGGTGCTGCTGATCGCGATGCTCGGCCTCTTTGGGGCGATCCGGCAACTGCTGGCGGCGCTCTTTGGCGTGCAGGAGCCGTTCACGGGCGCGGGCAGGGCGTCACCGGCGATCGGCTCGCTTGCGGTATGGGCGGTCGTGTGGCGCTACCACTGGCGCATCTTCAGCGCCGACCGTCCGCTGGTCGAGGCTACCGGCGCGACCGCGACGCTGCGACGCTGGTATCTGGTGCTGGTGCAGGCGGTCGGCCTTGGCGTGGCAAGCTATGGAGCGGTCGATCTGCTCCATGCGCTGTTCCAGTCGTCGATCGAGGCGCCGATCGGGCGCAACGCGATCACCGCAGCGCTGCCGTCGCTGATCGCGGGCCTGCTGATCTGGCTGCCGCATCACCTGTGGTCGCGCTCGCTGATACTTGAGCAGACACCGCTACGAGCCGACGAAACCCGCTCGACGTTGCGGCAGGTCTATGCCGCGCTGGTGATCACGATCGCGGCAGTAGCAGCGCTCGGCGGCATGACGGTCCTGCTGTACGCCGTGCTGCTCGCTACGCTGGGCGGCTCCGCCTGGCGCGCGGTGCTCGTCGAGCATACGCAGGCGCTGGCGACGATCATCATCGCGTGCGGGCTGTGGTGGTATCACCGGCGGCAGCTTGCCGACGAGGCGCGTCTGAGCGAGGTGGAGATGCGAGTCGATACCGCGCGGCGCGTCAACAGCTATCTGACCACCGCGATCGGTCTGGGCGCGCTCTTCTTCGGCATCGGCGGGCTGATCAGCACGCTGCTGCGGCTGGCGCTGGCACCCGATACGCTAGGCACGGGCTGGACCGAGCCGCTGAGCATGTATCTGGCGCTGTCGATCGTGGCGCTGCCGGTGTACGGCCTGACCGCGCGATCGATCGAGCGACGTGTCGGCAGATCGCCGGTTGAGGAGCGCACGCTGTCGCGGCGCATCTACCTCTACGCGGCGCTGCTCTTCGGCATCGTCGCGGCGATCGTCACCGGCGTGATGCTGCTGCAACTGCTGCTGAGCGCGCTGCTCGGCGCGGCTGAGGCCGGTCTGGCGGCTTCGATCGCGCGCTGGCTGGGCTACACGCTGGTCGGCGCGGCGATGACGGCCTATTACACGCTGCTGCTGCGACGTTCGAGCGCGGCTCGTGCCGACACGGGCGCTGGCCTGACGATCGCGGTTATCGCCGACGAGGCGCTGCGCCAGACTGTGGCGACGACGTTCGAGCGCGAGCTGCCGGGCGCGACATTGCGCGTCGTCGGACCCGGCGAGCCAGCTATCATCGGCGAGGCGCTGAGCGCGGCAGATGTGCTGGTAGTAGCCTTGCAGGCGGCGCTGGACGGCGCGACCGCCGAGGCGCTGCGCGGCTTCGGCGGTCGGCGGCTGCTGCTGGCGACGAGCGTGCCGTCCTATGAGCTGATCGGCGCGCACAAGGATGCTGCCGCCATCGTCCGCGATGCGGCGCGCACGCTGCGCAGCAGCTTACGCAGCGCTCCGCCGGTCGTACCACCGACGCGGTCGGCGCTGCCGCAGGGCGCTACGTAACCCTCAGCATTCCTTCCGGTATCACTGCTGGAAAGAGCCGCCGACCGTATCGCACCGGTTGGGGCTCTTTTCAGCTTCAGCAGGAGGAATCCTATGTTACTCAACTATCGTTGGCTATCGTCGCTGACGGTGATCGGCGTCGTTCTCGCGCTGCTGCCGATGGCCCAGGTGCAGAGCCGGGCAGCACAGGTGGAGCACGATGTCGCCGTGCCGTTCCGCGATTACTACAGCCAGCACCAGGGCATTCGCGTGCTGGGCTATCCGCTGACCGATCTGCTTGAGGTCGATGGCTACGCCGCTCAGTACTTCGAGAAAGGCCGTATCGAGGATCACCGCTACGAGGTCGTCGATCCTAACTGGGGCTTTATGTACGGGCGACTAACTGACGAACTCTTCACCCGCAGCCCGCAGGGCACGGTCAACAACACCAATATCACCTACGCGGACCTGCGCCGCGCCGCCGATCCGCGCTACCGCCACCCCGCGCCAGGTAGCTTTACCAGCGGCGTGATGCAGATGGCGGGCGGTATGTTCGTGCCCTACGACTCGCAGCTACGCGCCGCGCCGGGCTACATCGTCCCGTCGATCTTCTGGCGCTACATCACCCGCGCCGATCTCTTTCCCGGCGGCTGGCTCCACGACATTGGCCTGCCGATGACCGATGCGTTCAATGTCGAGACTGTGAAAAACGGCGAGCGCCGCACGATTACGACGCAGGCCTTCGAGCGGACGGTGCTGACCTACGATCCCAGGAATCCTGCTGAGTGGCGAGTCGAGCGCGGCAATATCGGCGCAGACGCGGTCCAGGCGACGAGGCCAGCGCCGCAGCCCTCGGCAGCGATCGAGACTCCGGCGTATCAGGCGCGCGTCACGCTGCCGCTGCATATTCGTGCCCGCGTCGGGCAGCCCAACGAGTGGGTCCAGGCGACGCTCCGCTGGCAGGACGGCACCACGCTCAGCTATACCTTCACGGCGCTGGCCGATCCGAGCGGCAAGGGCCTGCTGATCGCCAGCCTCGACTGGACCAATGTCCTGCGCACGCCGATCGTTCCTACCCAGGCGGCGACGCTGGAGCTGCGCGGATCGCAGGGCAACCTGCTCGCCAGCCAGCAGATCACTGTGCTCAGCGCCAATGATCCCACCACTCAGACGATTCAGCTCTACTGGGTAGACGGCGATACAGTCCGGGCACAGCCGCGCCAGATTCCCAGCACGACGGCGATCGGCAGCGCTGTGCTGGAGGAGCTGCTCTGGGGTCCTCCATCCAGCCAGAGCAGCTTTAAGACGGCGATTCCTACGCCCGCCGAGGTGCTGGCGTATGCCCGGCGCGACGCAAGCTGGGGCGATCATGTGCGCCTGCTCGGTCTGACCGTAGATCAGGACATTGCCACCGCCGATTTCTCGCGTGAGCTGCGGGCCTATGGCTGCGGCGCGGAGCGGGTACGCCTGATCCGCGAGCAGATCACCCGCACGCTCAAGCAGTTCGCAAGCATCCGCGAGGTGCGCATCGCGATCGAGGGGCGCGTCGACGAGATCTTCCAGCCGCCCTCCACGGCGATCGAGATTCCACCGCCGGGCGCGTGTGTGACGGAGCCGATGCACCTGCTGGCGCGCGTCGGTACTCCCGGCGAGCAGATCCGGGCGACGCTGCGCTGGCAAGACGGCGCGACGATCACCCGCAATTTCAGCGCGCTGCGCGGCGAGGATGGGCGCGGCCTGGTGATCGGCAACCTGGACTGGATCGCCGAAAGCGTGACGCCCGGCCCAGGCACGCGCACCGCGACGCTTGAGCTGCGCGGCTCGGCGCAGCAGGTGCTCGGCAGACAGTCGTTCACCGTGATCTGTCCCTACGATCAATGCACACAGTCGGTGATGGTCTACTGGGTGTCCGGCCAGAGCTTCCAGCATGCCCATCGCCGCATCCAGAAGACCGATCGGATTGAGGCGGCGACGCTGGAAGAGCTGCTCTGGGGACCGTCGCCCAAGAACGAGGTCGGGCTGACGACGGCGCTGCCGACGCCTGAGGAGGTGGTGGCCTACTCCGGGCGCGCGGCGAATTGGGGGCCGCGTGTGCGGCTGCTCGACCTGAAGATCGAGCAGGGCGTGGCGACCGCCAACTTCTCGAAGGAGCTGTGGGCCTATGGCGGCGGTGTGGAGCGTGGGCGGCTGATCCGCGAGCAGATCACCCGCACATTGCAGCAGTTCCCCGGCATCCGCGAGGTGCGCATCGCTATCGACGGCCAGATCAAGAACGTGCTTGAGCAGTAGCACGCATGGCGCTGGCAGGTCATGCGGAGCGGGGAGTCGAGCTGGTTCGACTCCCCCGCTGATAGCGCTGGGACAATTGGAGATCAACAAGAGCTGCCGCGATCGAATGATCGGGGCAGCTCCGGTATGGAGCCTTCGCCCTCAACCGGCGGACATCGAGCGGACTACTCGAAATACTCGAACACGGGCGGGAAGGTGAGCACGAAGCCCAGCGCGAGCAGGATCATCGTGATGATGAACGTTCGTCGCAGGTCGACATCGCGATCGTTCCACAGCACATGCCCGATCGCCCAGGAGATGAAGAAGGCGATCACGCCAACGCCTGTCTTGCCGGTCAGCGGCCCCGCCGGATTCCACCAGTTGAGCGCATTCTTGAGCGGCTCGCTGATCACGGCGGCGGTGGTCAGCAGCCCGATGATGAAGCAGCCAATCCCGCCCGCGATAAACGCGGCTGCCGCCTCGCCGGTCGCAACTCGTTCCCGCGCCCGCTCTTCGACGCCTTTGATCGGTATATGCGTTACTGCCATAGTAGCACCTCACTCCACACATGGTTGTTTGCCAAACGACACGCCTGCTACAGCAGCGGCGCAGCCTTGGTAATGAATGCCCCAAACAGCCCGGCGATGCCAGCAGCGGCAAAGGCTAGCACAAAGAGCACAATCACGGCCTTGCGTAAGAAAGGATTTTCGGCGATCTGGGCACCGTAGCGCAGTACGATAAACGCCACGACCATTGCCAGGATTGGTGAGAACCAGGCGACGTGCTCTTTCCACTCCATGCCGAAGGTATGCCAGGCCTGGAGATTCTCGTCCGCCAGCAGGAAGCTGCGCGGGTAGGCTCTCAAATCAGCCGTGCCCTCCGGTGGTCGCGCGCGATACCAGGGATACACAATATACGTTCCGGTGATCACCGTGCCCCACGCGGCCAGCGCCATAATCCATGTTCCAGAGATCAGGCGCGGCAGCCGCTCGCGCATCCCTTGCGGCGTCACCAGCTCAGGGCGCAGACTGTAGAGTCCGGCCAGCCCACCAGCAAAGGCCAATAAAAAGATCGCACCGAGTCCCATTCCGTGGATCACGGTCCAAAGTTCGCGACTCGTCATTGACATAGCGAACCTCCTAAGTCTCAGCCTGCTCGGCTACGTTACTTACTTCTCGTCTCTCTTGCTGCGCCTATCTTAGGGCAGCTTGAAATCGCGAATCGTAAAGGAGTGATCGCATTTTCAAGGAGGTTTCTTAACAATTCCTTCATCTGTCGTACACATCTGATCCGCTCGCCGCAATGGTGCAATCGACAGAATCGCGCGCACCAAAACGCCAGCATGTGTGCAGGCGAGACTCCTCGTTGCTTTACACATGCTGGCGCTGGATCTGCCGCTCGTCGCAGGGCAAGCTTCAGGTAGGAGCGCTGTTCGTCGGCTGCGTGCTACTCCAGCCTGGTCTTCGCCGCCCCAAGCGCGCGCGCCTCCAGAGCATCGGCGGCGCGCAGCAGCTCGACCAGCGTGCTGAAAATATCTGTGACCGTAATCAGGCCGATCACGCGACGGGCAGGATCAAGCACCGGCAGGCCGCCGACTTTGTTTGCCACCATCAGCGACGCGGCATCGACCAGCGGCATCTCCGGCGTCGTCGTCACCACCTGCCGCACCATAAACTCATCAACCGGGATCGCCGCCTGGAAGTAGTGATCGGCAACCCGCAGGAGGTCGCGCTCCGTCACGATCCCCAGCAGCCTGCCTTGCGGGTCCACCACCGGCAACCGGCGGATGGTGCCGGAGCGCATGATCTGCAAGGCGGTATTAAAGAGCGTCTCCTGGGTAATGGTCTTGGGCGGTGTCATCATACGATCGCGTACGAATAACATGCTTCGTTCCTCCGTTCTTCGTGTATCATCAAGGCGCATCAGCGACGATGGCTGCTCACGCGCCGTCGCTTGCCTCCTGGGCATCGGGGAATAGCCGCTGCGCCAGCACATAGTCGTAGGCGCTCATCGCCGCACGAGCGCCGTCGCCGATCGCGATCAACACCTGCTCGCTAAAGGTCGAGGAGACGTCGCCAGCGGCGAACAAGCCCGGCAGCGTCGTCTCATGGTAGGCATTCACCAGAATATAGCCGCGCGGATCGGTCGCGGCGAGGTCGCGGACGATCTCGCTATTCGGCACCAGGCCCAGCGCCACGAAGACCCGATCGACAGCAAGGCTTGAGCGCACGCCGTCGCGCTCGACGATCACCGATTCGACGACGCGCTGACCACGGATCTCGACCACCTCGTAGCCTTCGAGCAGCTCGACATTCGACCGCCCGACCAGCGCGCGGCCAAGAGGGTGAGACAGATCCACGGCGGTGGGCGAGATCAGAAAGACACGCTCGGCAGTATTGGCCGCCTCGGCCACGCCGCTCAGGGCGCGCGGCGTACCGCCAATTACCGCCACCCGCTTGCCTGCCAGCAGATGCGCGTAGGTGGTGACGGAGTAGCCCAGGCCACGATCGGCGAAGTGCTGCGCGCCAGGCACATGCAGCGGCAGCGGCGTCGCGCCCGTAGCAACCAGCACCGTCGCTGCTTCCAGCGTTCCGTTTTCTGCTGTCTCGACGCTGAAATACGTGCCGGGCTTCGTTACGTGGCACACGCGATCGTTGAGGATCTGATCGTCGCGCGACAAGGCCCGCATCGTCAGCGTTTGCATCAGCTCGTTGCCGGGCAAGTACTGCTGCTGGGTCGGACCGGCCAGGCTTTGAAGCCAGCCGATCTTGCCGCCCAGATCCTCGTAGATCATCATGACATGGAGCTGTTTGCCGGTGGCATAGAAAAGCGCCGACATCGCTGCCGGTCCACCGCCGATGACGATCAGGTCATACATGATATGCTCCTTCGCAACATAGCATTCCGCATGAGCAGCCAGAGTTCGAGGATGGCGCTGCGCTGTTCAACCGGCGATCAGGCCACGCGCACCGCGCGCAGCAGGTAACGCACGGCTGCGCGCGGTATGCCCCAACCGGCACCTCAAGCATAGCAACGCCGGTGAAGCCTATGGTGTATGTTCGCTAACTGTCCGTGTTAATCTCGCTATCACGCGAAAGAACAACAGAACAAAGAGCAGAGAGCCAAACGAAAGCACAAGCGAACAAGACGAAGCCGATCTCGAAACTCCGACATCAGAGCTTTGAACTCGAAAACCTTGATTCCGCGCTATGGCTCGCGTGGCCGGTAGAGCAGCACCGGGCAGACCGTGCCGCGCAGGACTTTATCCGACACGCTGCCGAGCACCACGCGCTTCAATCCACCCCAGCCGTGTGTTGCCAGCGCGATAGCATCGGCGTTGTGCCGCTGAGCATAGTCGAGAATCGCCGATGCCGTCTGCTCGGCGCAGATCACGTGCGGCTGTGCCGTCACGTCCCTGGCTTGCAGCCGCTCCACGACATCGGCCAGGTATTGCTGCGCCTGCTCATAGCGGCTCTCCGCCACCTCGCGCTCGACAGTCGCCAGGTTGACGCCGGGTGCCCAGCCGCCGACTCGCACAGTCTCGATCACCTGGAGCAGATCGTACGCGGCGTTGCTCAGGCCGCCGAGCGTGAGCGCCAGATCCAGAATCTGCTCGGCCAGCGCCGATCCGTCGAGCGGGATCAAGATTCGCCGCAGGTCATACGACTGATCGAGATCCGGCAGCGCCTCGTGGGGACGAACCAGCAGCGTTGGGATTGGGCTGTGACGAATAAACGCATCGGCGGTGCTGCCGAGCCAGAAGCGGGTCAGACCACCTCGTCCATGCGTGGTCATCACCACCAGATCGGCGCCGATCCGCGCGGCATACTGCGTGATCGCTCCACTGACCGGCCCATCCACGATCTCGCAATCGACAGTCAGATCTGCGTCGCTGGTCAGCCGCGTGCGCACCGCTTCCAGATAGACTCGCTCGCGCTCGCGGTATTCATTATCCATGCGTATATCGGTGATCGGCACGCCGCCTAGCGATACATCGCCGATGGACACGAAGACAATCGGCACGTGGACATGGACGAGATGCAGCGTTGCATGCGCCTGGAGCGCGATCTGCCGGGCGATCGGCAGCGCATGTTCGCCAAAGGGCGAGCCATCAAGCGGCACAAGCAAAGAGCGGAACATAGGCATGTCCTTTCTAACGAAGCAGCCACCCGATCCTGAGACACCATCCAGCGCTCACGCATGAGCGCTCGGTTGTATGCATAGTCTAGGTCAGAGCAGTGCCGGTAACAGAAAGAAACGGTTCATCGCTCGTAGCGATTCGTTCACCAAGCTGCATCGCCTGGGTCAGCCGTCATTCCAGGCTAGCCTCGCTATGCTGCGGGATCGCGCGCGTAGCCGGCTTGTCTCGGTCGAGAACGCGGCGCGGCGTTGTGGCACGCTTGCTGCTGCGCCCAGGATCGGCGTAGCCGGATCGTCTGAGCGATTGCGCCTTACCGGATGTGACCGCAGCTATAAGGACACGGATCTCCATGATCCGGCGGGGCGCGCGCCGGGATGCTGAGGAGAGAAACGCCATGACAGATGCAACGTCAACCGGCCTTGCGCAGAGCCTACGTGCCGTCGCGCAGCCGCTCACGGGCGCGGCCACCGATTACGACGCGCTGATCGAGCAGATCGGCGCCGCGCGTGTGGTGCTGATCGGCGAGGCGTCGCACGGCACGCATGAGTTTTACCGTGAGCGCGCCGAGATCACGAAGCGGCTGATCCGCGAGCGCGACTTTCATGCGGTGGCGGTCGAGGCCGACTGGCCGGATGCCTACCGGGTCAACTGCTACGTGCGGGGCGGAGGCGGCGATCGAGATAGCGATGCCGCGCTCTCTGGCTTCAAGCGCTTCCCGACCTGGATGTGGCGCAACACGGTCGTGCGCGATTTCGTGGAGTGGCTGCGCGAGCACAACCTGGCCGCGCCGCAAAACGCGCCGAAGGTCGGGCTTTACGGGCTGGATCTGTACAGCCTGTACGCCTCGATCGATGCCGTGCTGGAGTATCTGGCGAAGGTCGATCCCGAAGCGGCGGCGCGGGCGCGCTACCGCTACGCCTGCTTCGAGCACTTCGGCGAAGATCCGCAGGCGTACGGCTATGTCGCCAGCTTCAACCTGAGCCAGTCGTGCCACGACGAGGTGCTGGAGCAGCTACGCGAGCTGCAGCGCCGCGCGGGTGAGTACGCCCGGCGCGATGGCGGCGTGGCCGAGGATGAGTATTTCTACGCTGAGCAGAACGCGCGTCTTGCCAAAAACGCGGAAGACTACTACCGCACCATGTTTCAGGGCCGCGTCTCGTCGTGGAACGTGCGCGATTGTCATATGGCCGAGACGCTCGACGCGCTGATCGGGCATCTCGATCGCCACGGCGGTCGTAGCAAGGTGGTCGTCTGGGAGCACAACTCGCATCTCGGCGACGCGCGCGCCACGGAGATGGGCGAGTCCGGCGAGCTGAACGTGGGCCAGCTTGTGCGCGAGCGCTACGGTCGCGAGTCGTTCCTGATCGGCTTCAGCACCTACACCGGCAGCGTCACCGCCGCCTCCGACTGGGGCGCGCCCCCCGAACGAAAGCGCGTGCGACCAGGGCTGAAGGGCAGCTACGAGGCGCTGTTTCACGCGGTTGGCATGCCCGCATTCCTGCTCAACCTGCGCGCGCGGCATCCTGCCATCGATGAGCTGCGCCAGGAACGTCTCCAGCGCGCGATCGGCGTGATCTACCGGCCTGAGACGGAGCGGCTGAGCCATTATTTCCACGCCCGGCTCCCCGAACAGTTCGACGCGCTGCTCCATCTCGACGAAACGCGCGCGGTCGAGCCGCTGGATCGTACGGCGGAGTGGGAGAGCGGCGAGCCGCCCGAAACGTATCCGACGGGATTGTAGCGAGCTGATGTGCCGTCAGGCCGGGCGGGTGCCCTTCAGACGCAGCACAAGGGCGGGCGCCCTCCGGGCCTGGGATGAGGGCCTGCAACCCGAATCTTTGAACGCTAAGCTATGAAGATTCTCGACCCGACGAAAATTCACATTCGACCTGCCGGTGTCGCCGACGCGCCGCGTCTAGCCGCTATGCGCTACCAGTTCCGCAGCGAGATCGCCAGCGCCACCGAGCCGGAGGAGCTTTTCGTCGCGCGCGCTACCACCTGGATGGCGTCGCGCTTAGCTCAGGCCGCGTGGCGGGCCTGGGTTGCCGCCACCGCCGACGACGAGCTGGTTGGACAGATCTTTGCACAGTTTGTCGAGAAGATTCCCAATCCCGTGGTCGAAGCCGAGCAGCTGGTCTATCTGACCAATGTGTATGTAGTACCGTCGTGGCGCAATCGTGGCATCGGCTCGCGGCTGCTGCGAATCGCGCTTGAGGCGTGCCGGGCAGCCGATGTCGAAACCATCATCTTGTGGCCCTCCCGGAAGAGTCGTCCGCTGTATCAACGCTTTGGCTTTGTCGCCCCCCACACGCTCCTTGAACGATCGGCCTCTGGAGCGACACCGCAGGAACATGGCGATGCGCCGCCGAAGGCGCTCCCACGCGCTTAAGCCCGACGATCATGCCCTGCTGCCGCACAGCCGACATACCGCCGCGCTGATTCAGCGCTATCCGCCAGGCATCCCCGCGCCCACCAACCGCTCCGCCTGCCGACCATCCAACAGTAAACGATTTTTGACCGGCAAACTCTAGTCCATTGGGAGCGGGAATCTAGGACCCAGGTCACATTAGGACATCAGTCAGCTAGTCAGCGCGCGGTTGACTGGTAGACTGTAAAAAAAGACGCCTTATGAGCACATATCGCCTGCTACGACAACCATCCGACTGTACAGATACACTTCCGATCGTGTCGTCTGCATCGGCCTTCCCAGATTTCCTTGATCGCGCCGCCGATGATGAGGAAGATGATGGAGTTAGCACCCGTCCGCTCGCGCAGGCATCCTCACCCGCACGGGTAGCCGTCGCGCTTTCGGAGCGCTCCAGGATGGCTGTCCCGACACTGATTGGTATCACCGCGTACATGCCGGGCGAATGGTTGCCCCGGCAGCGAGGTATACATGCCGCAACCTCATATGCCGTGTTGGACATATGCGGAAATTCTTGCTCTGTCAGAGCACCAGCGTTGCTTACACATTGTCGGCTTAGCACATCTGTCCTTGCTCTGCAAGCGGGTGGGTGGAGGAGGCGCTTCTGCTGTCACGTCGTTGCGACAGTCTCCGCGCTGGCACGTTTATGAAGGAACCTACTACCCCTACCGCATCAGCACAAGACGAAGAGCTGGCCCAGCTACAGCAGCGTGTTCAGGAGCTAGAGCAGGAGTTGGATCAGCGCAGGCATGCCGAAGAGGCGTTTGCGCAGCAGATCACAACGCTTCAAGAGCATCTCTTCCTGCTTAACTTGACGCATGATGCGGTGCTGGTACGCGATCCGGCAGGCACGATCTTATTTTGGAATCAGACCGCCGAGCAGACCTACGGCTGGAGTCGTGCGGAGGCGCTTGGCAAGCATGTTCACACGCTGCTCCAAACACAATTTCCGATCCCGCTCGCGGAGATCGAAGCGCAGATGCAGCGCGCCGCCGCCTGGGAGGGCGAGCTCATCCACCGCTGCCGCGACGGCCACAGCCTCGTCATCAGCAGCCGGTGGGTCCTGCAGCAGCACATCTGGCAGCAGCAGGCGGTGGTCGTCGAAGTCAACCGCAACATCACCGAGCGCAAGCAAACAGAGATCCAACTGCGCGACTCGGAGCAAGAGCTACGGGCGCTGCTCGCGGCGATCATGGACGTGATTCTGGTGCTCGATCGCGAGGGCTACTACCGCAAAGTGGCCCCGACCAATCCTCGGCTGCTGTACAGGCCAGCCAATGAGCTGACCGGCAAACGGCTCCACGAGGTCTTTCCGGCAGCGCAGGCCGATTTCTTTCTCACGATTATTCGGCGTGCTCTGCTCTCGCATCAGGTGGTTCATATCGAGTATCCCTTGCAGATCGGCGAGCACGAGCACTGGTTTAGCGGCGCTATCTCACCCATCGGCGATGATACGGTGGTTTGGGTGGGCCGCGACATCACGGAGCGCCGACGCATCGAGCAGGAGCAGGTGCGGCTACGCGAGCAGATCATTCGGACCCAGGCGGCAATCGTGGCGGAATTATCGACGCCGCTGATCCCGCTCAACGATCAGGTGCTCGTGATGCCGATCGTTGGTGTGATCGATCAGCAGCGGGCACAGGCGATGTTGAGCGCCCTGGTAGAGGGCGTCAGCACACAGCGCGCACTGGTTGTGATCGTCGATATTACGGGCGTGCCGCATATCGATGCCCAGGTTGCGAACACGCTGATTCAAGCCGGACAAAGCCTCAAGCTCTTAGGCGCACAGATGGTCATCACCGGCATGCGCGCCGAAGTTGCCCAGGCGCTGGTGACGCTGGGCATCGATCTTGGCGAGGTCATCATCCGCAGCACCTTGCAGAGCGGCATTGCCTACGCGCTCGATCATCACAGCTAGTTTCGAGTTTCAAGCTCCAGGTTTCAAGCTCCAAGTTCCAGGTGCCTGGTGCGCCGGGGTATCATGCCGGGTGCCCATGCCCAGAGGGCACCGCATGGCACCCGTATGGCGTCGGTTCTTGGTCCTCGATTCCTCATTGGTTCCCTGTTCTTCCTTACACAGATCGCTCGTTCAATACGTCGCAGCGCTGGCCCTGCGCGAGCCGATCGCATGCTGGTGGACAGCCTGCACCAGATCGTCGGGCGTGAAAGGCTTGGCGAGCAGCTCAGCCTGCAAATCGATCAGATCTTGAGCGTGCAGATGCAGCGATTGGCGATCCGCCGTACACACCAGCACCGGAATATCATCCTCGGCATAGGTCCGCAGCGTGATCAGCCAGAT